>JAFZED010000069.1 GCA_017560825.1 Bacteroidales bacterium
AAATGAGAAATGCTTCAGATGCATATCAGGGACCTAAGTACTTTACATTTAACGGTAGACCTCTAGATGAATTGAGAAAGGAACTTGAGGAGAGTTGAGTTAATTAGTTTCTTATGAATAATAGAGCGTACATGGAAGTATAGCAGCCTTGATAGAGTTGCCTTACGATCCGTCAGAAGATTATTTGGAGAGATATATGAAAGTAACTGATATGAGTCATGATCAAGATACAGTAAAGAACCTGAACAATCTTACGCCGGAGCAGCACAGAAAAGTCCGCAACATAATCCGATGGCAGCGCATCGGATGTATTGTGGTGAAGATTTCGGAGACTCTGGATGTTTCTCTGAAGGAGGCTCTTGATATGTTCTACAGGAGCGAGACCTGTCGAAGGTTTCACGATGAGGAGACCGGACTCTATCTTCAAGGTAATTTGTATGTCTTGAATGACTTCCTGGCAGAGATTTCTGCGTGATTCCGTGCCGGGGACAGTTTGTCTCCCTCACCAAATTCCCTGCGACTCGTTGTAAAGATGCTTGCTGTCCATAAAAATGGCCGTTTTTATGGACAGAGTCTGTAAAAATCGACTGCTGTCCACGAAAAGGGTGGTTTTTGTGGATGGGATGTGAAAATGTCAGAACTTCGGCCCCCAAACAGCCCATTCCGTGGTGCAAAAAGGAAAAAGAAAAATGCAAGCGTTTGAAAATCAAGCACTTGCATTTTTCTTGTACCCGGAGCCGGGATCGAACCGGCACGGATTGCTCCACTGGTGTTTGAGACCAGCGCGTCTACCGATTCCGCCATCCGGGCTGGTGGAAGGATGGTCCTTCCGATTGGAAGTGCAAAGGTATTGGAATTTTCGGAAATTGCAAAATAAATAGATGGTTTCTGAAATCGTGGCTGGTATGGCCACCAAAGCCCGTGCTCTGCCATAGGATCGGCCCCGAAGGGTGTATATCTCCGGAAATATGTTATATTTGTAGGATATAACCACATTCACCCGCACCATTATGGAGCAGATCAACATATATTCAGGAAAAAAGGCGATCAGCCGTATCGTGACCTCCGCTGATTTTAGGGATTTGGCCTCGTGCTTGGAACCATATCCAAACATATACGCGATCATCGACGCAAAAGTGGCGCAGAAGTGCCCGGCGCTGAAGCAGGTGGCCGACGTTCTGAGGCGTCGCGGCGCGAAGATGATGGAGGTCGAGGCGGCCGAAGAGACGAAGACCCTCGAGACGGTGATGGGAATATGCGGGTGGCTGCTCGAGAACGGTGCAGACAGGGACGCGCTGCTTCTGGCGGTCGGCGGCGGCATAACGACGGATATGGTCGGCTTCGCCGCAAGTATATACAAAAGGGGAGTGAGGTTTGCATATATACCGACAACCCTTCTTTCCCAGGTGGACGCTGCGATCGGCGGCAAGACAGGGGTAAATTTCCAGAAATATAAGAACATCCTCGGCGTAATCCGTCAGCCGTCATTTACGTATATATGCCCTCAGGTGCTTGAGAGCCTGCCTCAGAGGGATTTCCTTTCAGGAGTGGCGGAGATGCTGAAGACTTTCATAATAGAGGACGGAGGTAATTATCAGAAGGCTGCTGACCTGTTTTTCGACATATCAAGTGAGTATCACGTTGAGGTGATGATGTATGGAAAGGACGGGCAGGCAGTCTGGACTGACCTTCTTAAAAAGCACAGAAAGACTCTGAATCAGCTCATTGCAGCAGCAGCTCGTGTCAAGGCCGGAGTGGTGTCGCGTGACCAGTTCGAGAAGGATGAGCGTCGCAAGCTTAACCTCGGACACACCTTCGCACACGCGATAGAGACCCTGGCTCAGAAAGATGGCGGCGAGCGTTTTGAGACAAAGGGAGTGACTCACGGTGAGGCAGTTGCTATGGGTATGGTGCTGGCTGCAAAGCTGGCGGACCGCTACTACAGAAAGGACCGCAATGAGCCGACAGAGCTCGAGGGAAGACTCAGCTCGGACCTCTGGGACTGCAACATTCCTTGCTTCTGTCCGTACACTATCCAAGAGATGGCCCAGACAATGAAGAAGGATAAGAAAGCGGAGGGAGACAAGATCCATTTCGTCCTTCCGAAGGCAATAGGGGAAGTCGAGACAGTAGCATTGACCGTTGAGGAGGTCTGCAGGATGATGGCATAGATCGAGGGAGCTTCAATGAGCTTCGCGAGATGTTAAATTTGTATATATATGATTTGTACTACAATACAGAATAAGGGTTTAGAGCAGATCTACGAAGCTCTGGAACATTGTGAGATGGCGGAGATCCGTCTGGACAGATGTGAACTGACTGCCAGGGAGACAGAGGAACTTTTCACTTCGGACATTCCTCTGGTTGCTACCTGCCGTATCAGCGAGCTGGCTGCCGGCGAACCGTCGCTGCAGAAGCCGGAACTGACCCCTCTGAGCCGTGAGATCAAGGCAATGCAGATGGCGGAGAAGCGCCTGATCAGGGCAATCGAAGCCGGTGCGCGTTATGTGGATGTGGAGATCGAGGCGCAGAAGCAGATGTCCAAGAGGGTGCGTCAGGCCGCTCACGAAAATGGAACCATATTCATAAGGTCCTACCACGACTTCGAGGGTACAAGCTCATTCGAGGCGCTTAAGGCGGTAGTGGAAAAATGCGTTTACCACGGCGCGGATATGGTGAAAATCGTCACCACAGCACACTCGGAGGCCGATGTGGAGAAGGTCCTGGCCTTATACGAATGGTGCCGCGAGGAAAAGAAATCAGGAAATGAGAGGATAGGTGCTTTGGCGGACGGAGGCCTGCTGGCCTTCTGTATGGGCGAGGCCGGCCGACAGTCGCGGGTGGACTGCCTGAAGATGGGCGCACCTTACACCTATGCCGCCCTTTCCGAAGAAGAAGCCGCAGCCCCAGGCCAATGGGCAGCGGAAGATATGAAAAAGGAAATATACGGGGACTTTCCGTTCATTGGATATAGGACCTGCTACGAAAACACCGCAAAAGTGTGCCAGGTACCCCAAAATTTAGGGGGACCTGCTACGCTTTCATATGAAAAGTGTGCCAGGTCGATTATGCCAGTTTCCAAGAGTTTCGCCCAAAGGGCCATCATCGCGGCGGCTCTGGCGGAGGGCACTTCACACCTGCGCGGCTACACTCCGTGCGGAGACAACGAGGCGGCCATCCAGGTGGCAAAGAACCTCGGAGCAGAAGTTTGCCGAGATGGTAATATATTGACAATTAAAGGAATATCAGCGCAGCTTGGATCGTTGGATAAACTGCAGTCTTCATCCGGAACACCTTCGCTTGATGAAAACGGCACCCCGCTTCTTCACGTCGGAGAGTCAGGTCTGCTGACCAGAATGATGATTCCGGTTATGGCACAGCTTTGTCCGGAGTCTGTGACATTCACCGGAGAAAAGACCCTCCTGGGGCGCCCTCTTACAGGTGCCAGAGAGATAATGGAGGCGTTCGATGCAACTGTCACCTCGAACCCTTCCTCTCCTGTTACCTCGAGTCCTTCTCCAACTGTCACCTCGAGCGAAGTCGAGAGGTCTCCAGCTCCAGTCCGCGTCCCCCTTACCGTTCAGGGACCGCTCAAGGCAGGTCGTGCCGAGATTTCCGGAAAGCACGGCTCGCAGCTGATTTCAGGTCTGCTGATGGCACTTCCGTTCTCGGAGAACAACACTTCCCTCATAGTGCGTGAGCCCAAGAGCATTCCATATATGTTCATAACCCTTGAGGTCCTGAAGAAATTCGGTATCAGGGTGGGAAATGATATGTACGGAGGTCGTGACTTCCTGGAGTCGGACGGTGATTGGTCGCTATGTACAGAGATGGTCTTCAAGGTAAAGGGAGGTCAGAAATATAAAGCGGCAGACATCGATCTGGAGGGCGACTGGAGCGCAGCGGCAAACTTCCTTGTTGCAGGCGCTGTTTTCGGAAAGGCTGTGATTCAGGGACTTGACACAACATCTCTCCAGGCTGACCTGTCAATAATGGACATATTGATGGACGCTGGCGCAAGCCTGTCCCAGCTGGACGGCGATCGTGGAGACATCACTGTGCAGCGTGCACCACTGAAGTCATTTGATGTAGATGCTTCCAACTGCCCGGACCTCTTTCCGATAATATCTGTCCTTGCGGCATTCTGCCAGGGCACAAGCCGCCTTGCAGGAGTCGGCCGCCTGGCCAATAAGGAAAGCGACAGGGCAAAGGCTATCATAGAAATGCTGACCCAGATGGGAGTCAAGGCGTGGACAGAAGGAGACGTAATGCACATCGAGGGCCACACCCTCACCCAGCGCCTCCTTTCAGCCTCAGCTACCTCGAGTGCCCCTGCCTCTGTCGTCACTGGTCCGGTCACCTCGAGAGCCTCGGCCTCAGCCACCTCGAGTGCCCCGGCCTCTGTCACCTCGAGCGGAGTCGAGATGTCTCTCCCAGGTCTCCTCAAAGGCGGCCACTACACGTCCCACCACGACCACCGTATGGTTATGGCATTGAAGGTGGCAGCCCTCGGCGCAGAAAGCCCAATCACAATAGACGACGAAGAATGCGTGGCAAAATCCTTCCCGCAATTCCACTCAGCCTTCGCCCAGATGTGTGACGCACAAAGCGTTGAATCATAATGCATTACGCTGAATCACCTGCTCCATCTGCCGCAGGTGATTCAAAGCAAGTTGCTGAAAGTCAGTGGGTTGCGTGGCACAGCTTCGTGGAGGAAAGGTAACGTGGCGGATTCATATCGTGTACGACCTTCATAGATGGCAGGCGCATATGCTTCGCAGATGGCAATTATATATGCAAAGTTGAAAAAAGAGATAAAGTTTGAAATATTTGAGCGGAGCGATAGGAAGTCCCCTTTCCGAGAAAGGGGATTTAGGGGAAAGGTAACGTGCTTGATTCATATTGTGCACGACCTTCATAGATGGCAGGCGCATATGCTTCGTAGATGGCAATTATATATGTAAAGTTGAAAAAAGAGATAAAGTTTGAAATATGAATACATTTGGAAGAAAGTTCAAGGTAAGCATCTTCGGGGAGTCGCACGGAGAGCTTATCGGTGTCGTGCTGGATGGAGTTCCGGCTGGACTGGAGTTGTCCGAGCAGGATTTTGAGAGGGATATTCTTCGCCGCAAGAGTGGGGCGAAGGGTACTACGCCGCGCATCGAGGCTGATCAGCCGACGATAGTGAGCGGTGTGTTCGAAGGTCACACTACGGGTGCCCCTTTGACAGTGACTTTCAGAAACACCAACACTCATTCTTCTGACTATGAGCTCTTTGCAGCTATGCCGCGTCCAGGACACGCAGATCTTACTGCAGCTTTGAAATGGGATGACTGCCAGGATCCTCGCGGTGGAGGACACTTTTCCGGAAGGCTGACCTTGCCGGTTGTTGCAGCTGGTGTCGTGGCAAAGAAGATTATCGAGGATGCAACCGTGCTGGATGACACTCCGGTCAGAGAGATCAATGCCCGCATTGTGGAGCTCGGTGGCATACCGGGAGGGGAAATGTCGGATGAGGTCAAGACAGCAGACGGCATACCGGGTGAAGGAATGCCAGAGCAGTGGAAGCAGGCTATAGACAATGCAATAAAAGAGGGAGACAGCCTCGGAGCAGTCATTGAGTGCACTGTTCCTGAAATCGATCCAGGATATGGAGAACCTTTCTGGGACAGCGTGGAAGCTCTTGTTGCTCACGCCGTGTTCTCGATACCGGGAGTCCGCGGAATAGAGTTCGGGGACGGCTTCAGGGCAGCTGCTATGAAGGGCTCTGAACACAATGATCCTATAGGAGAGGACGGAAGGCCGACAAAGAACGGAGCCGGTGGAGTGAATGGCGGCATTACCAACGGTGCTCCAGTAAGATTCCGTGTGGCATTCAAGCCGACTTCCAGCATAAGAAAACCGCAGGAGACATTCAACTTCCAAACAGGTGAGATGGACACTTTGGAGATTCCGGGCCGTCACGACGCGTGCTTCGCCCTTCGTGCCCCGGTGGTCGTGGAGGCGATGACTGCCATCGTGCTTGCTGACTTGATCTTAATGAAATAACAAATAACACTATACTATGAAATCAAGACTTATTATCGCGGCTCTTTTCCTTTTCGCCGCCCTCTCGGCTTCAGCCCAGCCGCATCCTGAGGACAAGGGCTACAACTACATTCAGAATGTTTCCTACACATCTGCAGATGAGTCAGATGCGTATAGAAAGGAACGCTGCGTCCTTGATATATACTACCCTGAGACCGACAAGGGTTTCGCTACCCTCGTGTGGTTCCACGGAGGCGGTCTGGAAGGTGGCAACAAGGAACTTCTCGAGGGCTTCCGCAGACAGGGATTTGCAGTGGTAAGCGTAAACTACCGACTTTTCCCTAAATGTAAGTGCCCTGACTACATCGATGATGCGGCTATGGCTCTTGCGTGGACATTCGACAACATCGAGAAGTACGGCGGAAATAAGGAACAGATCTATGTCTCAGGTCACTCTGCCGGCGGTTATCTGACTCTTATGCTTGTCCTTGCAAAGGAGTATGGAGCGAAATTCGGTCTGGATGTAGACAAGATTGCAAAGGCTTATCCTGTCAGCGGCCAGACAGTGACTCACTACACAATCAGAAAGGAGAGAGGTCTGCCTGACGGTATACCTGTAATCGATGAGTATGCTCCTATGACACACGCTGCAAGAGGCGGCGCTCCGATGATCCTTATCTCAGGAGACCGCAACCTCGAGATGCTTGCAAGATGGGAGGAGAATGCCCATCTCCAGTCACTTCTGGTGAACTTCAAGCACGACTCGGTACTCTACGAAATGCAGGGCTTCAACCACGTAAGCGTCCTTGCTCCGGCCGTGGCCCTCATAACATCAGACATAAAGAAGCTCTGGAGGGAGTACAATAAATAGCAGAGTGCTTACAAATGGCAACTGTGCCGCGTAACAATCTATCTCTCAAGGATTTACCCAAGATGCCTGCTGTGGAAATGCAGCAGGCATAATCGTTAAATTGCAGTCAGTCAGACTTTTAGGGTCTTTGGTAGAGTTTGAGGCCGAATTCCGGCACGATGGTCAGGAGGTGGTCGAAGATGTCGGACTGCTGTCGCTCGTATTCGGCCCAGGCTTTCTCTTTAGTAAAGAAGTAGACCTCTATGGGAAGACCATAGGCGGTCGCTTCTTTTTGTGTTACGATGATGTCAAGCCCGGGATTCACGTAGGGATGTGTCCTGAGGTAAGTCTCTATATATAAACGATATATACCGACGTTCGTCGATATCTCGGAGCTGCCTTCGGCCTGCTTCTGCCGTATAGGCGCTTCAAGCGCCGGCACGGCTTTCATTATATCCCCGATCATATCGGGCGAATATATTTCCAGGGTGTTGACGTCCAGATATATGCACTTGTCGGCCCTGCGGCCTCCGCTTTCCGTCATTCCGCGCCAGTTCTTGAATGGGGTGGTGACGAGGGTATATGGCGGGATCATCGAGAGGGTGTTGTCCCAGTTGCGGACCTTGACGGTGTTGAGGGTGATTTCCTCCACGTTGCCGTTGGCACTGCCGTCGGGCATCTGTATCCAGTCGCCGAGCTTGATCATATCGTTCTGCGCGAGCTGCACCCCGGCCACAAATCCGAGTATACTGTCCTTGAATATGAGCATAAGCACTGCAGCTGAGGCTCCGAGTCCGGTCAGCAGGACTGTCGGCGACTTGTCTATCAGGACTGCGATAATGATGATTGCCCCCACGAAATACAAGATGACCTGGAGGCCTTGAATCAGGCCTTGCAGTGGTCGTATGCGGTTCTTGTCGGTGGTCATATAGAAGTCAAGAAAACCGAACATCAGGGCGTTGAGGATCATTATCACCACAATCAGCATATAGGCGATGTCGAATCTGTGCAATGTGCGGATGAGTTCAGTGTTGGTGCCGAAAGCGATATATGGAAGGATATAGAGGATGAGTCCCGGAAGCAGAAGGAGAAGATGATGTCCCAGTTTGCGCTTGACCAGAAAGTGGTGCCACTTGGACTTGGCAAGCCTCTTGCTACGTTTTGTGAACCATCGGAAAAGGCTCTGTATAAGCCAGTTGATTCCGATTGCTATCAGAAGCATTGCAACTATCAGCAGAGCTGTGTTTGCGGGTTCCGCTATTTCGGGATTGATGTGGAGCTTGTCTATCAGAAGAGCATCCAGCCATTTTACTATGTCGATCATATTGTTTTTCTTTTCCACATTTCAATTTCTGTGCAATGTCTGGGGATGAGATTCTTAATCTGTTGCAGCGATTTTTAGGGGAGGATGGAAGTATTGCAGGACAGGTTGCGTTATATTTGCGGAATATGGATCAGAAGAAAGAAATAAAGTCTCCGGTAGCGGCTGTTTCGCGGCTCAGGATAGCAACGGACGGCGAGGGTGTGACAACCCTTGTGGTGTTCCACGCCTGCCCGCTCCGCTGCCGCTGGTGCCTCAATCCCCAGACCTGGAAGGAAGGCTCTACCTACACGGAAATGACTCCTGAGCAGCTTCTGGCAAGGGTTAGCGTGGACGATCTGTACTTCCAGGCGACAGGCGGAGGAATCACATTCGGCGGGGGAGAACCGGCCCTCCGCAGCAGGTTCATAGAGGAGTTCCGGAGGATATGCCCGAAGGAGTGGAAAATCAACATCGAGACGGCAATGAATGTCCCTCAGGAACACGTAAGAAGGCTGATTCCGCTGATCGACGAATTCGTGATCGACATAAAGGATATGAATCCGGAAATATATCGGGAATATACGGGCATATCCAATAGTCAGGTGATTGAGAATCTGAAGTTTCTGGTCTCTGAAGGTGTGGCTGGCAAATGCCGCATAAGGATACCGCTTATTCCGGAATTCAACACTGACAGTGACAGAGACAGCAGCGTCAGGGAGCTGCAGGAACTGGGTTTTGCCAACTTTGACAGATTTGAATATATAAAACGATAAAAACACAACACTATGCCAAGAGGAAAAGAAGTCTGCAGGATTCTGAAGGACATCAGAAAGCAGATAGCAGAAGAAAACGGAATCGAATTCATCACATCGGAATGTCAGCATAAAGGTGACTGTGCCGGAACTTGCCCTAAGTGTGAGGCAGAGGTACGCTACCTTGAAAACCAGCTTGCACGGCGCCGTGCTGCAGGCCGTGCGACACGCCTGGTCGGCGTCTCCCTCGGCCTCGCCGCCGTCGCCCCGGCCCTCCTGTCCTGCGACACGACTTTGACCGGAGATCCGGTAGTGGATGGCCTGATGGAAGGACCTCAGAGACCGGAAGCAGGCGATCCTGCAATTCCTGACAACGTAACCCTCGGAGAAAACCTTGTCTTCGACCTCATTCCGCGCGAAGTCTTCATGCAGTTTTTCCTGAATGCCGGCTGGCAGGAAGCTGAGGTCTACGATGTCTATCCCGGAGGAAGGCTTGGGGAGAACATCCTGCCAAAGATCCAGGACTACAGTCCGCGCAAGTATGTCGCAAAGTCTGAGGATGTGCTCTGGCAGTACTTTCCAGATCCTGAGCAGGAGCCAAAGGCCATCAATTACGGCTATTTCTGGGAGGCCAATGCCCTGGTGATAGGAGTCTACGGCAGCGAAACCACATTCAACATCGCATCAATCAATGAAGAGGAAATGGTCTGCTATGGCGAGGTCTTTTCACCGGTGATGGCTCCGGAAGCTTTCCTCGGCAAATATGTCTTCAAGCGCGTGTCGTTATAGACCATATCCCCATATCCACATATCGCCGCGACGCAAGGTTTTATGCACTATCCCTTGCGTCGCGGCTGTTTTTTTATATTTCTTTCGACTGACAAGGCCGTATTCTCGATATATTTAGTACCTTTGTTTAGATATATCGACCCCTACGGGGCCGATGAGTGGAAAACTCACAAACTAACCAACCAAATTTTTATAAACAACCAACTAATTTCTACCGTATGAGAAAATATCTGACTATGGTGGTGCTGCTTTTCATCAGCGTTGCAACTTACGCTCAGCAGCATTCTGTAAAGGGTACGGTGGTGGACCAGAACGGATTTCCTATCATTGGAATGACAGTTATGGAACAGGGTACCCAGAACGGTACTACCACTGACATTGATGGTAACTACCAGATTACAGTTTCCAAGGGAACAGCAACTCTGGAGTTTACCGCACTTGGCTACCAGACAGTCCTTGAAGCGGTCAACAACCGTGCGATCATCGACGTCACATCTGCTGAAGAGGCTATGGTCCTCGATGCAGTCGTAGCCATCGGTTATGGTACAGTCCGCAAGAAGGACCTCACCACAGCCGTTTCAACTGTTTCGACAGAGGATATGAAGCTTCGTCCTGTAACAGAGGCTTCAGGATTCATCCAGGGTAAGGTTGCCGGTGTGACCGTGCAGCAGACCAGCGGTCTTCCAGGAGCAGGTATGACAGTCCGCGTGCGCGGTGCTTCTTCTATCGCTTCTTCTAACGACCCTCTCTATGTTGTGGACGGCGTTCCAGTAGGAACAGGTAACTATGCAATCGCATACCTCTCTCCACAGGACATCGAGACAATGCAGATCCTCAAGGATGCATCTTCAGCTGCAATCTACGGTTCACGTGCTGCAAACGGTGTCGTTCTCATCACTACCAAGCAGGGTAAGAAGAGCAAAGGTCCTCAGTTGAGCTTCAACGCTTCAGTAGGTCTCGCAAACGTAGCAAAGACATATGAGGTTCTGAATGTGGCTGAGTACAAGGAACTTATGGATGAAATCGGTGCAGTGAAGCTTCCTGACGGTCTTAAGGATGAGACAGACTGGTTCGAGGAGACTTACAAGACAGGTGTCAACCAGAACTACCAGCTCTCTGTGTCGAACGCAAACGAGGATATGAGATACTACATCAGTGGTGGTTACTCTGATGAAGAGGGTATCCTTCCGGTAGCTTACAACAAGCGTTTCAACGTAAAGGCAAGCTTTGACTCAGACCTTTATGACTGGCTGAATGTCGGAACAGACATCGCATTCTCACACTACAAGAACAACGGCATCATCTCAGGCACAGGTTCTAACCGTGCGGGTGTCGTGCTTTCAGTTGTCAACACTCCTACATATGCGAAGCCTTGGAGCGAGACCAACCCTAACTGGTATTGGACAGAGTTCTATGGAGCCAACCTCACTACTCCTTCAGAAAACCTTGCCAGAACAGAGAACAACTACACTGAGACTGACCGCCTCCTCCTCACAGGATATGCTCAGATCAACTTCTCAAAGAACCTGAGATTCAAGTCTACAGTATCTATGGACCGCAGATGGGTACATAGCTTCTACTTCCTTGACCCTATCAAGACTTCTTATGGCCGTACTCAGCACGGTGAGGCATCTTCTGAAAGAAGCGATGATCTGAGAATGGTGTATGACAACATCTTCACATATAACAACACCTGGAATGCAAAGCACAACCTCGAGGCTATGGCAGGTACATCTGCAACAACTTCACGTTGGGAGAACCTCTATGGCTCAAGAAGCCACTTCTCACCTGACTACAACAATGTGATCTTCGGTCTCAACGGAGGTAACAAGGGCGGTCTCAGAGGACAGAGCCAGGGCTTTTCAGAGTGGGCTATTATGTCATATCTCGGTCGTGTGGCTTACAACTATGACAGCAAGTACTATGTGACAGTGAACTTCCGTGCGGACGGTTCTTCAAAGCTCGCTCCGGGCAACCGTTGGGGCTACTTCCCTTCAGCATCGGTAGCTTGGCGTATCTCTGGCGAGGACTTTATGAGCGGTGTTACCTGGATCAACGACCTCAAGCTTCGTGCAGGATGGGGACAGCAGGGTAACCAGTCAGGTCTTGGCGATTACGCGTGGGTTCAGAACTACAATATAAACTATTATGACTGGACCAAGGGGGAGTTTGCAGATGCAACTCCTACCCGTGGAACAAAGAGCAACATCGGTAACAAGGAACTTACCTGGGAGACTACTACACAGACCAACGTCGGTATTGACTGGTCTATGTTCAACAGCAGACTCACTGTAACTCTCGACGGTTACTACAAGTATACAAAGAACCTTCTTTTGAGCGTTCCTCTTCCTCCTCCATATCCAAATCTCTATCGTAACGAGGGTGAGATGTCTAACTGGGGTCTCGAGATGGCAATCAATTCTGTAAATGTAGAGAAGGGTGACTGGAGATGGACTACGGACTTCAACATCTCTATGAACCGCAACAAGCTTGAGAAACTCAACCTTCAGCCTGTATATTACTTTACACAGACTTCAGAGGCTCTCAGCGAGTACGTAGTGCGTATGACTCCTGGCCAGCCGCTTTCACGCTTCTGGGGCTACAAGTCAAATGGCGTTGATCCTGAGACCGGTATGATCATCTATGAGGACTACAACAACGACGGCAAGATCACTTCTGCCGACAAACATTACATCGGTGATGCCAACCCTCTCTTCACAGCCGGTCTTACAAACACTGTAAGCTGGAAGGGTCTCAACCTCAGCATCCTCCTCACTTCTTCAGTAGGAAACGACATCTACAACGCTTCGAAGATCGAGATGATCGGTATGTACTCAGGTGCAAACCAGATCAAGGATGTTGTAAGACGTTGGAGAATCCCAGGACAGATCACAGACATTCCAAAGGCTAACGAGCTTGACAACCTCAGGGCGTCTACAAGATGGATCGAGGACGGCTCGTACCTCAAGGTGAAGAACATCACCCTATCATACGACATCACTCATCCGGCTCTCAAGAAGGCGAACATCAACAGAGTTCAGCCATATATAACTCTTGATAATATGATCACCTTCACAAACTACTCAGGCTACGACCCTGAAATGAGCCAGTATACAAGCGCAACATCAATGGGTATCGACTGGGGTACTTATCCTTGCGTGAAGACAGTGCTTTTTGGTGTTAACGTTGAGTTCTAATTTTAAATAAGGAAAGAAAATGAAAAAGATATATACAACTTTAGCTCTCGCTTCCCTTATTGTCTTTTCTTCTTGCGATTTGCTTCTCTTCCCTGAAACAGGCTACAACGAGGGAAATTCAGAGGTGAATGAAGAGGCAGGAGAGTCTCAGTACTCTATAAGAGAGGATATGAAGGGTCTCAGAGACGCAATCTACAGCAGCTGGACCAAGGACATCCAGGAGAAAGGCTACCTTGACTGGCTTGTATATGCAGAGTGCCGTGCAGACAACGCATACGGCGGAAACCCCGGAACCGGTGAGCTGATGGCTATCGAAGCCAACAAGCAGGACGGTGAAAACAAGAACGTTGTCCGTGACTGGGACTGGTATCAGACTCAGGTGAGCAACTGTAACAACATCATCTGCAACATTGACCGTATCAAGGAGGCAGATCCGTCTATGACAGACAAAGAGTACAGCGAGTGGAAGTCTGAGGCTTACTGCTGGAGAGCTTGGAACCTCTTCCAGATGTCATATCTCTGGGGTGACATTCCGCTTGTCAATACCATTCCGCCTGCAATTACTTCAGAGAACATCGAGGACGTTTACCACCTCTATTATCCGGGAAGAACACCTATCGCGGAAGTACACGCTCAGATCATTGAGGAGCTTGAGTTCGCTTGCCAGAATGCCCCAGACACTGATCCTGCCAACAAACACCTCTTTACCAAGGCTTTCGCTCACGGTATGCTTGCAAGAATCTATGCTGAGCCTAAGGCCGGCCTCCAGGATTGGAGCAAGGTAGCTGAGCATTGCGCTGCAGTTGAGTCCTACGGCTACAAGCTCGTCGATGACTATGGTCAGATGTGGGCTTATGATGAGGCAGACGCCGTCCGCAACACTTCAGAGTCAATCTTTGAGATCTCGTGGACCAAGTCAAACGGTAACTGGGTATGGATGATGTTCCATAGAAATGCTTACAATCCGGATGACAGCTACTCTTGGATCAAGTGGATCACTCCTTCACGTGACCTTATTGCGGCTTATGATGCGGAAGGTGATACAGAGAGAAAGAATGCCTGCATCGTTTATGATGAGGCCATCTGGTCTAACTACTATCCTGGTGATGCATATGCATTTATGCACAAGGTTCCTACAAATGCATCCTCTATCATCCTTATGCGTCTTGGTGAGATCTATCTCCTTCACGCAGAGGCTCTTGCAATGCAGGGTAAATTTGCTGAAGCAACTGAGTATGTCAACAAGATCCGTACTCGTGCAGGTATCAAGGAGATTTCAGCACCTTCATCACAGGAGGCTATGATCGACGCTATTCTCCACGAGCGCCGTCTTGAACTTGCATTCGAGGGATTCCGTTTCTTCGACCTTCTCCGTCACAGCTTTGACAAGGCCAAGGCAATCCACGATGCAATGCCTGAGCAGGACTCATACTGGCAGCCAAGATTCCCTCTTACAGAGGAGACTGTCTATATGCCGATCCCTCAGATCGTTCTTGACAACAACCCGAGCCTTGTTCAGAACCCTGGCTATTAATAGATTATGATTATGAAGATATCAAAGATATTCTTATCCGGAATCCTCGCTTGTCTGTGTGCCTGCAACTGCACTACAGACAAGCCGGATGACGGTCAGAACACACCTGATACTCCTGACACTCCGACACCGAAGCCAGAGGTCGTGACAAAGGATGTAGTGGCATACGTTACTACAGCTGACAGCAGACAGCAGTTCGAAAGAAGCACTTTCAACTTCGGCAAGCCGGGCAGTATGTCTCCTTATCAGGTCTCTTATGACAAGACTTCTCTTGCAGCTGAGCCTGTGGACGGTTTCGGACTTGCTGTGACTACAGCAGCGGCCTACAACCTTCTCAAGATGGATCCAGCAGACAGGACAGCTTTCCTTGAGGAGACTTTCTCTCGCGAGAAGGGAGCCGGTATGAGCCTCATCCGTGTGGCTATCGGTGCTTCTGACTTCTGTCTCGATGACAACTACACCTGGTGCGACAAGCAGGGTCTTGAGAACTTTGCTGTTCACTCAGAGGACAAGAACTATCTCTTCCCTGTTCTTAAGGAAATCTACGCCATCAACCCTGACGTGAAGATCGTCGGTTCACCTTGGTCTTGCCCTCAGTGGATGAAGTGCCAGATGCCAGGCGGAAACAGCTGGGATGTGTCGAAGTTCAATGTCCCTGTAACTGACGAGACTACTTACAACTCCTGGACAGGCGGCCGTCTCAAACCGTCTTGCTATGATGACTATGCCGAGTATTTCGTGAAGTGGATCCAGACAATGGAGGCCGAGGGATTCGACATCCACGCGATCACAATGCAGAACGAGCCTCTCAACCCTGGTAACTCTATGTCTCTGGTAATGCCTTGGCAGGATCAGAAAGAGTTTGTGAAGGTTCTCGGTCCGGCAATGGACAAGGCTGGTCTTGCTGATGTGGAGATCCTCCTCTTCGACCATAACTTCAATTATGACGGCAAGCAGGGCCAGGACAACTATCCTCTTAACATTTATGCCGATCCTGAGGCTTACAAGTGGGCTGACGGTTCAGCTTGGCATAACTACGGCGGAAGCGTTACGGAACTCAATGAGATCTATGCTGCAAATCCTGAGAAGAAGATCTACTTCACAGAGGCTTCTATCGGAGAGTGGATCGGCGGTTGGGAAAACAGATGGGACTTCAACTTCCTGTCAAACTGCCTTGTTCCTGATTTCTCTACAATGTTCCTCGGCGTTCTTTCACGCGGTGGCCGTGGTTCAGTTCTGTGGAACCTTATGCTTGATGACAAGAGAGGTCCTTACAGCAGACACGACGGTTCTTGCAAGACTTGCTACGGTGGTGTGACCATCAATTCTGCAGATTACAAGACTATCGTGAAGAACAGCCACTGGTTCGATTGCGCACACGCTTCTGTTGCCCTCAAGCCAGGTGCAAGAAGAATGAAGATCAAGACATTCGACCTTCCTTCAGGACTGGAGATCCAGATGTATCTCAACACTGACAACACAGTCGGCGTCCTCATCTGCAACAACAGCGCTAAGGAGCAGGACTTTGTCTTCGCAAGCACAAAGCAGACTGTCAAATATAAAGTACCGGCCAGAAGTATTGCATCTCTCCTCTGGCAGGAGTAAAAACCAATTAAAAAACATAAGAAATGAACAAGATTTTCAAAATAGCAGCATTCGCTCTGGCCGGAACATTGGCTTTTGCAGCTTGTCAGGAGCAGACTCCTGAGTTCAAGCTTACTGATGTCGGCCCGGAGACAACAGTGAACAGCTGCACTGAAAGCACTTATATGGGTGCAGACATCAAGTTCTCTGTAACTATCGAGGATAAGGACTTTGCTCTTTCTACATTGAAGGCAACTCTCCTTTACGATGAGACAGAAGTGAACAACGTGACCATCAGAACAAAGGAGAACGGTGCAACATACGAAGGAACTATCCA
>JAFZED010000070.1 GCA_017560825.1 Bacteroidales bacterium
CTCAACTCAGAGATTCCTGACGGTTGGGAAGGTATGGACGCAGCTCCAAGCACTCTCGCTATGTGGGAGGAGGTTCTTATGAACTCTAAGACTATCCTTTGGAACGGTCCTGTAGGCGTGTTCGAGATCCCTGCATTCGCTAAGGGTACAAACCGCATCGCTGAGATCCTTGCAAAGGCTACAGAGAACGGCGCATTCACCCTCGTAGGTGGTGGTGACTCAGTAGCTGCTGTAACTCAGATGGGTTACGCTAACAAGGTAAGCTACGTTTCAACAGGTGGTGGCGCAATGCTCGAGTACCTCGAGGGCAAGGAGCTCCCAGGTATCGCAGCAATCCGCAAGTAATCAGAACAACAGACAGCCAATATTGGCATATATTACGCAATTGGTGGGCAAATTTGCTCACCAATTGTCGTTTAATGCGCTTGTGTTAGGGATTTAGTTTCGTAAATATTATCTTTGTAGGTTGATTTAATACTATAAGACTATGTTAGAGACATTGGTGGTTAACTGGCATACGAATCCGGAACTCTTTTCTATAGGTCCGATCTCACTCAGATGGTATTCGTTGCTTTTCATTTCAGGATTTATCCTTGGCTGGTACATCTTCAAGTGGTTCTTCAAGAGGGAGGGAGTTCCTCAGACTCTTCTGGATCCGCTTCTCTATACTCTCCTTATCGGTACGATCGTAGGAGCCCGACTCGGACACTGTCTGTTCTATCAGCCTGACTACTATCTTGGCAGCTGGCAGGGCTTCTGGGAGATCTTTATGCCTTGGAAGGGAGGACTTGCAAGTCACGGAGGTACCATAGCTCTGTTTATTGCAATGATCTGGTTTGCAAGGCATTATGGTCGTAAGTATGACTTCGATTTTGTGTGGATCCTTGACCATCTTGCCATCGCGGTGTGCTTTGCAGCGACATTCATCCGTCTTGGCAATCTCTTCAATTCTGAGATTTATGGAGATGTGACAAGCTTGCCTTGGGGATTCATATTCGAACTCAGGGGAGAGACTGAGCCTAAGCATCCGACCCAGCTTTATGAGGCTCTCAGCTACTTCCTTCTCGGTGTCTTCCAGATCCTTATGTACAAGTACAGGCTGCCGAAGCTCCATCGAGGATTCTTCATCGGAACCTTCTTCATCGGATGTTTCGGAATGCGTTTCCTCATAGAGTTCATCAAGGAACCTCAGGTGGGTTTCGAGCAGGATATGGTGCTCAATATGGGACAGTGGCTCAGCGTGCCGTTCATCCTCCTCGGAATAGGATTCCTGGTTTACAGCCAGATAAAGAAACAGCCGGCTGCAATCGTGCATCCGGAGAAGAAGAAAGCTGCGCCTACAAATTATGCAAAGAGCCTTGTCAAATAGCAGGATAGAAAAGGTGCTGGACTTTCTTGAGAAGAATGGTCTGGCTTATCAGATGCACACGCATCCGCCTCTTCCGACCATTGAACTGGCCCTGGAGTACTGGAAGAAGATAGATTCTACACATTGCAAGAACCTGTTCTTCCGTAACCACAAGGGAAATCGCCATTATCTGGTGGTCTTCGAATGTCACAAGGTGCTTGACATCCATTCCCTTGAGCATAAACTCCGTCAGGGAAAGCTGTCATTTGCATCTTCCGAGAGGATGGAGCGCTGTCTGGGACTTCTTCCCGGATCTGTGTCGCCTCTAGGGCTGATAAATGACATAGGTCTCGCAGAAACGGATGACAGCGGAGTCGTCTCAGCCGCTGAAGGTGTGGCTGCAAAAGAGCTCTTCCCTAACGGACACAGAGTCAAGCTTTTCCTTGACCAGGATCTCAGGGAAGCGGAGAGGGTGAGCTTCCATCCTTGTGACAACACGGCAAGCGTAGTGCTCTCAAATGCCGATTTTATGAAATTCCTCGAACTGTGGGGTGGAGAGTACGAGTGGCTTGATTTTTGATGGCAAACCGCGGTTTTGAACTAATTATATTACAATCATATTTATGAAGAAATCAGTAGTGTCAATTTGTGTAATCCTTGCATCTTTTGCACTCTCTCTTCCGGTTTCTGCCCAGTACAGGGACGAGGCTCCGAAGAGTGATGTTGAGGCTATCCTCGATGAGGCCGCTTCAGCACAGGAGCCGGTGGTGATTACATTGGAACAGGCGTTGGAAATCGCCTTGAGTGAAAATATATCGGTAAAAGTGGCCGATATGGAGATTGAAAGGGCTGAATATGCAAAGAAGGGCTCTTACGCAGCCCTCTGGCCGCAGATCGATGCGTCCGGAGCATATCAGAGAACCATCAAGAAGCAGGTGATGTATATGGACTTCGATATGAGTTCCCTTGGTGGAATGCTCGGAGGCGGAACCGGTGGCGATACAGAACTTCCTGACGGTGTGGAACTCCCTGATGGAGTTGAGATTCCGGATGGAGCAGGTTCGTCAACAGAAGACAAGCCGTCTTCTTCAAACGGCGGCGGAATGGAAGTCGGCCGTTGGAACACCTGGAGCACCGGAGTGTCGGCAGCGATGCCTCTTGTAAACGCTCAGCTGTGGCAGAGCCTCAAGATCTCCGGAATGGATGTGGAGCTTGCAGTCGAGAAGGCCCGTGCCTCACGTCTTGATATGGTGACACAGGTAAAGCAGGCATATTACAGCGTCCTCCTTTCGAAGCAGGCCTTCGACGTGTACAAGCAGGTTTATGAGAATGCGGTGAGAAATTATGAAGAGACTCAGAAGAAGTACGACGCCGAGAAGGCTTCGGAAATGGAACTCATCCGTTCAAAGACTACCGTAGCTAACGCAATACCTAATGTCTATAATGCCGAGAGTTCGGTCATTCTGGCCCTGTGGCAGCTCAAGGCTGTCCTGGGAGTGGATCTTGAGATGAACATCGATGTGGCAGGTGCCCTTGAGGACTACGGCCAGCAGATGTTCTACGACATCCACAGCCACGACGGAGCAACACTTGAGGACAATACCACAATGAAGCAGCTCGCCATCCAGACAGAGCAGCTCGCCCAGATGGTGAAGATGCAGAAGTTTGCAAACATCCCTTCTCTTGCCCTCGCATTCAACTACTCTATCAATGCGATGACAAACGATTTCAAGTTCAGCGAGTACAAGTGGACTCCATATTCATATGTAGGACTCAGCCTCAACATCCCTATCTTCGCTGGTGGAAAGCGTTACAACGCCATCCGTCAGTCAGAGAATCAGTACAGGCAGGTGCAGCTCCAGAGCCTCAACACAGAGAGACAGCTCAAGATCGCCATCCGTCAGCATCTCACAACTATGGAGATGAATATGAAGAGCTATTACGCAGCTCAGGATGCAGTCGCATCAGCTCAGAAGGGCTACGACATTATGGAGATGTCCTACCAGGTGGGCCGCGGAACCCTCATAGAGCTCAATGACGCCCAGCTCGCCCTCACACAGGCCCAGCTTGCAGAGTCGCAGGCAATATATAACTTCCTCAACGCCAAGGCTCAGCTCGAGCAGACTTTGGGACAGGATTTCATCGTAGAATAAATAAAAAGAATACATAATGAAGACTATCATCAGATCAATGTTCATTGCCGGTGCTGTCGTTATGGCAGCAGGTTGCGGCAGCAAAGGTGCTCAGCAGGCCGCTGTTGAAGTGGTGGACACTACTCCGGTAGTGGCTGTAACCAAGGTTTCCGTACGCGAGGTTCCGCAGGATGCGACATACACCTCTACAGTTCAGGCATATGTGAAGAACAACATAACTCCTCAGACAGGAGGCCGTATCTCTGTAATCAAGGCTGACATCGGTGACTTTGTGACTGAGGGACAGATACTTGCAGAGATTGACAAGGCTCAGCTCCAGCAGGCTCAGCTTCAGCTCGCAAACCAGGAGGTAGAGCTCGGACGTCTCAGATCCCTCTACCAGGCGGGCGGACTTTCAAAGTCAGACCTCGATGCAATCGAGCTTCAGTATAATGTCACAAAGACTCAGGTGGAGAATCTTCTTGAGAACACAGTGCTCCGCAGCCCTATCAACGGTGTCGTCACAGCACGTAACTACGATGTAGGAGATATGTGCTCGGTAAGCGCACCGATCTTCACTGTAGAGCAGATCGTACCAGTGAAGATGCTCGTGGCCATATCTGAGTCAGACTACACTAAAGTAAAGAAAGGTGATTCAGTGGAGCTCGTCGCTGATGCCATCCCAGGCAAGACATTCTATGGCAAGATCAAGAAGATCTATCCGACAATCGACCCTGCAACACGTACATTCAATGTTGAGGTTGTAGTGGACAATAACTATAAGACTCTCCGTCCGGGAATGTTCGTAAGAGCTACAGTGAATTTCGGAGTGAACAACAGCGTGGTGATTCCGGACGTGGCTGTGGTGAAGCAGCAGGGATCTGGTGAGAGATTTGTATATGTCCTCAATTCAGACGGCACCGTAACATACACAAAGGTGGTCCTCGGACGTCGTATGGGTACAGAATATGAGGTTCTTGAAGGAATCGAGGACGGCGCAACCATCGTCACAGGAGGTCAGATCCGCCTCAAGGATGGAATCAAGGTCAATGTAAACGAGTAATCATATGAGCATATATAGAAAAGCGGTCAATAATCCGGTGACAACAGCACTGATCTTCATCGCCCTGGCGATCTTCGGTGTGTTTTCACTGATAAACCTGTCCCTTGACAGATTCCCTAAGTTCGATGCCAACGTCGTGATGGTGATGTCATCGTATTCGGGAGCAAGTGCGCAGGACATCGAGACAAACCTTACAAAGGTGCTCGAGAACTCCCTCAACGGAGTGAGTGACCTCAAGAACATCACCTCTACTTCGAAGGAGAATGTGTCTTTGATTACCCTCGAATTCGTGGAGGGTGTGGATATCGACGTCGCAACCAATGACGTGCGAGATAAACTGGATATGGTGAACTCAGTCCTTCCTGACGGAGCGTCACTTCCGATCATCTTCAAGTTCAGCGCTGACGATATGCCTATTATGATTATGTCGGCGACAGCAAACCAGAGCTACACTGCCCTTGAGAAGATTCTCGACGAGAAGGTGGCGACACCTCTGGCACGTGTCTCAGGTGTGGGAACTGTCTCAGTGTCAGGAGCTCCGCAGCGTGAGATCCAGGTCTATTGCGACCCGAACAAGCTCGAGGCCTATGGCCTTACAATCGCAGGAATATCCAATATCATCGCATCTGAGAACCGAAATATCCCTAGCGGAACCATCGATATCGGATCGAACGCATATTCACTTCGCGTCGAAAAGGAATTTACCGGCGCCGATGAACTCCTCAATGTCGTGGTTGCCCATTATAACGGCAGGTCCATATATCTTCGTGACGTAGCGCGCGTGATCGACGGAGTCGAGGAAAGGTATCAGGAGTCATATATCAACGGTACTCAGGGTGCGCAGATCGTTATCCAGAAGCAGGCGGATGCCAACACAGTTAATGTGATCAAGGGTGTGCAGAAGGAGATGGAGAAGATCAAGAAGGGTCTTCCTTCCGACATCGACATTACTACAGTGGTTGACGGATCAGAGAACATCATCAACACCCTTAACTCCCTGAAGGAGACAATTGTACTGACATTCCTCATCGTGATGCTCGTGGTCTATCTCTTCCTCGGAAGATGGAGGGCTACATTCATCATCGTGCTTGCGATTCCGGTTTCCCTCCTTGCCTCATTGATGTATCTCTGGGCCACAGGAAACACCCTGAACATCGTGTCGATGTCAGCGCTTTCCATTGCCATCGGTATGGTCGTCGACGATGCCATCGTGGTGCTGGAGAACATCTCGACCCATCTGGAGAGGGGTGCAAAGCCTAAGGAAGCAGCAGTCCACGCTACTCAGGAAGTGGGTATATCCGTAATCGCTTCAACTCTTACAATGCTTGCTGTGTTCCTTCCTTTGACAATGATCAAGGGTATGGCGGGTCTTATGTTCAAGCAGCTCGGATGGATTGTCAGCATCATTATGATCGTGTCGACTGTGGGTGCGCTTACGCTCATCCCTATGCTTTGCTCGCAGTTCCTTCGCTTCAAGCCTAAGACAGGAAAGATTCACGAACTGATTTTCGGCAACTTCAATAAACTGATAGACCTTATATCAAGAGGATATGGAAGACTCATCAACTGGTGTGTGACCCACAGGACCATAGTTGTCGTTACATCGCTGGCCATCTTTGCTGGTGTCGTGGGAGCCTTTGCACCTGGCATCAAGACAGAGTTCTTCCCTAAGTCGGATGATGGCCGTATCACTATCCAGCTTGAGCTTCCGGCCGGTACAGGTCAGTCTGTTACACGCTCTCTTGCACACGAGATCTATGGAAAGATCGAGGCTGCTGTGCCTGAAATCGTGAACTGCTCGTACACTCTCGGACAGGCTGACTCTGACAATGCTTTTGCGTCAATGCAGACCAACGGTACCCACGTGATGTCTTACAACATCAACATCGGAAGTATGGAGGAACGTGAGCGTTCTTCAGGCCAGATCGCTGGAGTTATCCGCGGAATCCTCGCCGACTATCCTGAATTCAAGAAGGTGCGTGTCACAGAAGGTGGCGGAATGGGAATGGGTGGTGCATCTACCGTTGATGTCGAGGTCTATGGCTACGATTTCGCGACTACAGACCGTGTTGCAAAGGAAATCCAGGCTAAGATGCTTGCTGACGGAGGATGCTCTCAGGTCATCATCAGCCGCGATGAGTACACACCTGAATATGAGGTTGACTTTGATCGTGAGAAGCTGGCTATCAATGGATTGAATACCACTACGGCAGCTTCTTACCTTAGCGCTGCAATCAACGGTTCCACAATGTCCTATTACCGTGAAGACGGAGACGAGTACGGAATCCGAGTACGTTATGCTCCTGAATTCAGACAGGGCATCGAGGACATCGAGAACATTATGATCTACAACAACTCGGGCAGAGGAGTCAGAATCAAGGATGTAGGAACTGTTGTAGAGATCCTTACCCCTCCTTCGATCCAGAGAAAGAACAGAGAGCGCCTTATCACCGTTTCAGGTATCGTGAACGACGGCTATGCTTTGTCTGATGTCGTGGCTATGACGGAGAAGGCTATCTCGGAGGTTGATATCCCTTCAGAGGTGATGGTGGAGATCGGCGGTTCGTTCGAGGACCAGCAGGAGACCTTCGGTGACCTCATCCTCCTTCTTGTGATGATCATCATCCTTGTGTACATTGTGATGGCTTCGCAGTTCGAGTCGTTTATGAGTCCGTTCGTGATTATGTTCTCTATTCCGTTTGCATTCGTCGGAGTCCTTCTCGGTCTTACAGTCAGCGGAACACCTCTGGGAGTTATGGGACTCATCGGTGTGCTCATCCTTATGGGTGTGGTTGTGAAGAACGGTATCGTGCTCATTGACTACACCATCCTTCAGCAGGAGAGGGGTAAGTCGGTGAACGAGGCTTGTGTGATTGCGGCCAATTCACGTCTGCGTCCTATCCTTATGACCACACTTACAACCGTTCTCGGTATGCTTCCGATGGCGATGGGTAAGGGTGAAGGTTCGGAAATGTGGCGTTCGCTCGGTATGGTCGTGGCTTGGGGTCTTTCTATTTCGACCCTCGTGACCCTCGTCATCATCCCTACCGTATATGCTTCGATGGCATCTTGGCAGGAGCGCCGCAGAGCAAAGAAAGCAATGAAGAATTAATATCGACGAGAATATATGAAAGGTATATTTATATCATATAACCAGGCCTATAATATGGAGGTCGTAGACATCCTCGAGAACCTCGGATGTCGTGGATATACAATGTGGAACGACATCGCAGGCCGTGGCAGCGAATCCGGCGAACCGCATCTGGGCAGCCACGCCTGGCCGACGATGAACAACGCGCTGCTTGCTTTTGTTCCGGCAGAAAAGGTGGATGAAATCCTTAGCGAGATACGTCTCAAGGATGAGGAAACACCGGCTTTGGGAATCAGGGCTTTTGTGTGGAATGTAGAACGTTCGTATTAGAATATATTCCTATTATATTGTATTCGACCCACAAATTTTTTATATTTGCGGGTCGAATGCCTTTTTATGAAGGCCTTAAACTGAATTTAAATCACAACATCATGAAAAAACTTATCGCCACGCTTGCTGTTTTGATGGTATTCTCAATGGCAGCGACAAATGTAGAGGCAAAGCGCTTCGGTGTGAAGGGTGGAGTCAATGTAACAGACCTTAATTTTGAAAATGGAAGGACTCCGGGTGCGCTTGGCTATCAGCTTGGTCTTTCCTGGCAGTATGACCTTCCGCTGGGATTTTCAATTCAGCCGGACATCCTCTACCACGTAAAGGCTACAAAGTTTGAGCAGATAGAGTCGCAGCTTGGACTTGGATATGTTGAGGTCCCTGTAAATGTACAGTGGGGCTTGAGATTTGCAAACAAGAACATCCGCGTATTTGCACAGGCTTCGCCATTTGTAGGCTATGCGATTGCGCAGACAGGAAATGAAACTGGAAACTCAATTTTTGGAGAGTATAAGGACCTTGCTGACAAGATCGGCATTGAAACAGACAAGTGGGAAGGCATCAACAGGTTCTCGTATGGTGCAGGCATCGGAGCCGGTGTTCAGTTCGGCATCCTTCAGCTTACTGCCCAGTACAACTGGAACTTCGGTAATCTCCTTGACCTCAAGGACACAGATTGGGAGACCATAAAGGGACAATTCAATGAGGCAAACCACTCAGGTTACACAATCTCTCTCGGTATCCTGTTCTAATTGAATTATTAACTTAAACATTTATAGATATGGCAAAAGTATTGACAGATGCGAATTTCGCAGAGACCCTTAATACAGACATCCCTGTAGTAGTGGACTTCTGGGCTACTTGGTGCGGCCCTTGCAAGGCAATCGCTCCTATCGTTGAGGAGGTTGCTGCAGAGTACGAAGGAAAGGCTGCTGTGTGCAAGTGCAACGTTGACAATTGCGATGATGTTCCTATGACATACGGCATCAGAAGCATCCCTACTCTTCTTTTCTTCAAGAACGGTGAGCTCGTAGACAGACACGTGGGTGTGATCTCAAAGGCTGACCTTTCAGCAAAGATTGATTCACTTCTTTAATCTTATTATAGTATGAAAAAGATTCTTATGGCCGCGGCTATGCTCGTGGCAGGACTTATTACAGCAGGTACAGCTTCAGCACGTGGCTTCGGTGTTACTGGAGGATTTAACTTCAATTCAGTAACTGTAGAGGATATCCAGATGGATACAAGGGCTGGATTCAATTTAGGTGTTACTTATCTTCTGGATCTTCCGCTTGGACTTTCTGTGCAGCCTTCACTCGTATACTCGCAGAATTCACTCGATTATTCAACTCTTGAGAGCATCGAGGCTATGCAGAAGGTTGGTTCAGTAAAACTCCCTGTATCAGTGCAGTGGGGACCGGACCTTATCATTGCAAGACCTTTCATTGATGTTACTCCTTACCTGGGTTACACTCTTTCAAACAAGCTTGAGGGTGGCCTTAAGGGTGTTGTAAACGGTGAGACTTCTCTTGAGAACACATTCGAGTATGGTGTAGGTCTTGGTGCCGGTGTCAACATCTGGAAGCTTCAGGCTATCGTGCGCTACAACTGGAACTTCGGTCTTCTTGGTAAGCTTGAGGACTTCAAGAACCTCGGAGTCGGAGACTTCAAGACAGAAAACGACACTTACGGAGGCGTAACAGTTTCTGTAGCTTACTTCTTCTAAGATTTTAACAGAACGATTGGATGAAGGGGAAAATAGCAGTTTTCTGCTCAGCAAGTTATACAATAGATCCAAAGTACAACAAAGTCGCCCGTGAATTTGTCCGGGCGGCTTCGTTGCGTGGATACGGCATTGTTTCCGGAGGTACGATAAAGGGTACAATGGGAGAGATTTCAGAAGAGCTCCGCGACTGCGGAGGCTGGCATCTTGGAGTCATTCCACGTTTTATGAAGCAGTACGTGTATCCGGAGCTTTCAGAAGTCATATGGACTGACACTATGGCGGAGAGAAAGACTCTTCTTCGTGAAGGTACTACAGCTGTGGTGGCCCTTCCCGGTGGCATCGGTACCCTCGATGAAGTCATTGAGACCTATGCGCTTCTGCATCTGAAGCAGTACGACGGCAGGATTTTCCTTTTGAATCACGAAGGTTTCTACGAGCCTCTCAGAGCACTTCTGCAACACTATGTGGATGTGAATATGCTCAGTCCGGAGACCTTTGCGCGTATTGAAATTCTTGAGACTCCGGAGGCAATTCTGGAGGCATTGGAGAAATAACAATGGATATAAAGGCGATCAAGGAATACTTAGGTAATGACTGGGTGGCGGTGCAGGAGCATATAACTTCTGCGCTGCGTAGCGATATTGACCTTCTCAATGCGACAAATGATTCCATCCTGTCGCATTCGGGAAAGCAGCTCCGTCCTCTTCTGACGGTGCTTTTTGCGCGCGCCTGCAACCCGGCATTGGCTGCCCTTCCGGCATCCTCAGCCGGCTATGCCGCCGCTTCGGAGCTTCTGCACAACGCAACGCTTCTGCACGACGATGTGGCTGATGACAGCCACCAGCGCCGAGGTGTGCCGACCATTATGTCCTTGATGGGACCTTCGGTGTCCGTTCTTGTGGGTGACTACTGGCTCGTAAAGGCTATGGAACTCATCCTGGACGGTTCAGGAGATGACACTACGGTGATCCGCCTGTTCTCACGCACATTGAGCGATCTGGCTGAAGGAGAGATGCTTCAGCTCCAGAAGGCGCAGAAGGGAGACACCGATGAACAGGACTATCTCAGGATAATCTACAACAAGACAGGCTCGCTTTTCGTGGCTGCCTGTGTGTCAGGAGCCATATCGGTAGGCGCAACAGAAGAATACAGAAATGTGGCGCGTGAATATGCAAGGACTTTGGGCCTGGCATTCCAGATCAAGGATGACATCCTTGACTATGCCGGCACCGAGTCTGTCGGAAAGCCTCTGGGTGTGGATATCCTTGAGCAGAAGATCACTATGCCTCTTCTTGGTGCTTTCGTAAATGCGGGTGCAGATGAGGAGATGCGTGTCCGTGCTATGGTGCGTGACATCCTTGATCACCCTGAGTACCGTGACGACATAGTAGCGTTTGTAAAAGAGAACGGAGGCCTCGACTATGCCGTCGAGCGTCTTGATGATTATGTGAACCAGGCAGTCAAGGTGCTTGAAGTCCTTCCGGATTCGAAAGAGAAGGAACTCCTTGTCCAGCTTGCGTATTTCACAGCTAAGAGGATAATGTAAATGAGGTTTGCAGATGTCATAGGTAATGTTGAGGTTGCCCGTACGCTGGCCAATATGGCCGACAGCGGAAGGGTGGCTCACGCTATGCTGATGTACGAGAACGAGGGCTGCGGCGCCCTTGCTCTTGCCTTGGCTTATGTACAGTACCTGAACTGCAGCAATCCTTCAGGCGGTGACTCCTGCGGCGAATGTCCTTCCTGCCGTCAGATGTCCAAGCTGATCCATCCGGATGTGCATTTCGTCTTTCCTGTAAACAAGGGACCTAAGACTTCTGATGACAAGCCTACATCCGAATCATACATAAAGTACTGGAGGGAACTGGCCGTTGCAGATCCGTATTTTACGGAATCAGATCTGCAGAAGGCCATCGGAATTGAAAGCAAAAACGGCCTTATAGCAGTTGCTGAGGCCAAGTCTATCATAAACAAGCTGTCCCTGACTGCTGTCGGTGACGGCTACAAGGCGGTAATCTTTTATCTGCCTGAGAAAATGAACCAGGAGACTGCCAACAGACTCCTGAAGATGGTGGAGGAACCACCTGTGCAGACGTTGTTCATATTCATAACTCACGCACCGGAGAAGGTTCTTCAGACCATATTTTCGCGATGCCAGAGTGTGCGTGTGATGCCTCTGACGAAGGAGGAGGCGGCCCGCGTCAACGCTCTGAAGCCGCAGTCGGAAGATTCGGATGCCGATGTGTTCCAGGAACTTTTCTATGACCTGATGAACAGTATCGTGTCACGTGACCTTATGGCTGCTCTTGAGTGCGGCGAGGCAATCGCGTCATTGGATTCCCGTGAGAAGCAGAAGGCCTTCTGTGCCTATGCGGGAGATTGTATGAGAAAGATATTTATGATTCAGCGGAATATGCCGCAGATCGCAGGTGTTGAGGATGGGGAACAGGAGTTCTACGTCTCTCTGGCACAGAAATGCGGACAGGAATTCTGCTCGAAATCAATGACTAATATAGAGAAGGTGGTGGCGATGATCGACAGGAACGTAAATTCCAAGATCCTCTTCTGCGACCTTGTCAACCGAATGTTTCTAAGCATTTGATACCTTTTAAAATTGCGAAACTTAAGTGTATGAGTGAAAGTAAGATATATGACTGCTCACGCGGCTGTGAGGTAGAAAGGAACGAAGCAGGGGAGGTGGAGTGTACCTACCGAAGAGGCTGCTGCAAGCTTGAGGTATATGACTGGCTTGAAGGAATAAACCAGGAGCAGTACAACGACTATTTCGAGGTCCGTTTCAAGAACACCCGCAAGGCGATCTACAAGAACGGATCAGGACAGAGCATAAAGACCGGAGACCTCGTCATCGTAGAAGCGGCAAACGGACACGACTTGGGCATCGTTACCCTTGAAGGACCGATTGTCGGACGTCAGATGAAGAGCAAGAGGATAAATCCAGAGACCTTTGAGTTCAAGAGGATCTACCGCAAGGCCAAGCTTTTCGACATCGAAAGATGGCAGGAAGCTATTGCCCGCGAGCACGAGACTATGATCCGTTCGCGTCAGATCGCTGCTGAGCTCGGTCTTGATATGAAGATCGGTGATGTGGAGTTCCAGGGAGACGGATCAAAAGCTATATTTTACTATATCGCTGACGGCCGTGTGGACTTCCGCCAGCTTATCAAGGTCTTTGCTGAGGAATTCCGTATCAGAATCGAGATGAAGCAGATCGGTGCCCGCCAGGAAGCCGGCCTCATCGGAGGCCTGGGCGTCTGCGGCCGCGAGCTCTGCTGTTCCAACTATATTTCCAGCTTCCAGTCCATTACAACTTCTGCTGCACGCTGCCAGGATCTCTCTCTGAATCCGACCAAGCTTGCAGGCCAGTGCGGCAAGCTCAAATGTTGTCTGAACTACGAGACGGCTGCATATATGGATGCTCAGACACGAATCCCTAAGGTACACAATCCTCTTGAGTTTGAAGATGGTCTTGCATATCTGATGAAGACAGACATTCTTCGTGAGATTATGTACTTCTCATACGACCCATCGTCACTTGCAAACCTCTATCCTCTTTATGCTGAGGATGTCTGGGATATCATAAGGATGAACCGTAACGGTGAGAAACCTGCCTCTCTGAAGAATGAAGAGCCTACAATGCCGGAGTTCGTGACAGCAGTGGGAGATGACAGCATCAGCCGTTTCGATGAGACACGCAAGCGCAAGAACAAGAGAAAGAAGAAGTCAGGCAGCAAGAACAAGTCAAAAGGAGAACCGAAATCAAATGGGAAAGGACAAGCTTAGAAAATTCCGTGAGAATGAGACCTTCAAGTGTCTCATCCAGCCTTCGACTTCGGAGGTCCTGAACTGCGACCACCCTCTGAAAGGCAACTGGGGCCGCGAGGTGTTCGGCAATGACAACCCTATCGTAGTCGAGCTTGGCTGCGGCAAGGGTGATTACACTGTGGATCTTGCCGAGCGCAACCCTTCGTGCAACTACATCGGAGTGGACATCAAGGGTGCCCGTCTGTGGAAAGGAGCAAAATATGCCACTGAACACGCTCTGGGCAATGTTGCCTTCCTTCGTACCCGTATAGAATTCATCGAATCATTGTTTGCAGAAAACGAGATTTCGGAAATATGGATCACTTTCGCCGATCCTCAGATCGGCCGTGAAAAGAAGCGCCTGACGGCTCCTCTCTTTATGAACCGCTACCGCAACTTCCTCTGCAAGGGTGGTATAATTCATCTCAAGACCGACAGCCGCTATCTTCACGAGTACTCGCTGGCTATGGCTCAGCAGAATGACCTGCACATCCTTGCGGCAGCTACAGACATATACGGTGCTGACCGTGAGAGACTCTATGACAGCGAGCTTTCGTCAATATGCGGACGTGCCGCTGTGGATGCCCTCTTCGAGGTGCAGACCTTCTACGAATCACAGTATCTTGCACAGGGCTTTCCGATCACCTATCTGTCTTTCCAGGCAGACCACGATGGCGACTACCTCTCTCCTGAATGGGCTGAAGACCTCTGGAAGGATGAGGGCCATCATTTCGTCATCCCTTCAGGTCTCGCAGTAGCTTCAAAATTCTACCCGGAAGGACAATAACCAAGCGTCGCGTAATAGCTTGTATACTAACGTTTTATAGAATATGCCTGCTGACAGAAGACAGCAGGCATATTCGGTATCTTGTTGATTCTCAGGTGATTGCTTGTTACACTGCGGTCCAGTGGATGGTTATGCCTTTGCGCTCCATACCGCGGAACCAGGTCATCTGACGTTTTGCGAACTGATGGATGGCTGTGGCAAGCTGAGTGCGCATCTGCTCGAAGGTCAGTTCTCCTATTATGTACTGGGTCACGAACTTGTACTCCAGGCCGTAGTAGATAAGGTCTTCTGCAGGAATAGGTTTGTGGTCAGGTGCCAACGCGGGATGGGTTCCGTCAATCAACCCTTTGATCTCCTCTACCATACCTTCTTCGAGTCGGGCATCCAAGCGCTTGTCAATCTTTGCATTTCGGACTTCTCTGCTTACCAGGGTGCCTATGTAGTACGTGTTTTTAGGAAGGTAGCACGAGCGCTGAACAGGATGTTCGGCTTCGTAAATCGCTATCTCCAAAGCGCGGATGAGGCGCTTGCGGGTGTCGTAGTCGGTGTTGTTGTGCAGAGGCTTCAGAGAGGCCAGCCGGGCGATCAGCTCTTCATCGGATTTCTTCTCAAGTTCCTCCCTCAGCTGCGGATCCGGCGGGACTTCCGGCAGGGAATAGCCGCAGGTGGCCGCTTCTATATATAGACCGCTTCCTCCGCAAAGGATAGGGATTCCACCTCTGTCGACTATGTCCTTATATGCCTTTTCGAAATCCCTTTGATATTCGAAGATATTGTACTTTGTGCCGGCATCCACTATATCCATAAGATGGTAGGGAATCTCCTCATATTCAGCGAGGTCCTTTCCTGTGCCGATGTCCATTCCCCTATATACCTGCCTTGAATCCGCTGAAATGATCTCCGCACCTGACAGGGCCTTTCGGAGAGGGTGCGGGAAGAACCCCTGACGCTCCCTTCGGGATGCTTCTTCCCCCTGCGGCCAGGGGGGTAGCACGCTTCCCGCACCCTCTCCGAAAATCTCAGAGGAGAGGAGTCCGTTGATCTGGCGGGCGAGCTGGACTGCGTAGCGGGTCTTTCCTGATGCTGTCGGTCCGAGGACGCAGATCAGGTCAATCTCTCCGGAGAGGTATTTGTCGAGAAGTTCCCTGACATTGATTTCCTCTGCAGGAGGTAACTCTGCCATCGGGGGGATAGGGGTGAATGGTTTCTTTGCCATAGGTTGCTGGTTTAGCCTTCATATGCAAAGATAGTATTTTATGCAGCATTTTGGAAAAAAGCACTACATTTGCAACTCTGTACCGTGTTTTACATAGGTCTGTCCATAAAATAGGCCTGTTTTATGGACAGAGTGGTGAAAAAAGGACTTCTGTCCATAAAAGTGCCGGTTTTTGTGGACAGGAAGGTGGTTTTGAGTAATAATTTTTGAATATACAGGATATGCCGAAAGCAAAGAGCAGTGTAGAGATAAAGAACAGGAGGGCTTCGTTTGACTATGAGTTCATAGAGACCTTCCAGGCGGGAATTGTGCTGACCGGCACAGAGATAAAGTCCATCAGAGCAGGCAAGGCCTCGCTTGTGGACACATTCTGCTATTTCAACAGCAACGAGCTGTATGTCAAGAATATGCACATCGCCGAGTACTGGTGGGGAAGCTGGGGAAAGCACGACCCGCGCCGCGACCGCAAGCTGCTTCTGACCCGCAAGGAGCTGAACAAGCTTCAGCGTGCGGTGAAGGAAAAGGGTCTCACCATTGTCGGAGTGAAACTGTATATAGCGGATAACGGATATGCCAAGATCCTGATCGCCCTGGCGCGAGGAAAGAAGGAGTACGACAAGCGTGCTTCCATAAAGGAAAAGGACCTCCGCCGCGAAATGGAAAGGATATAAAAACAGTAAAGGAAGCCGATCGGCTTCCTTTACTGTTTACAGTCATTCCCGGCCTGACCGGGAATCTCTTATATCGTTAAAGTCCGAAGGACTCTTTGATCATATCCACTGAGTCGAGGAGTTCCCATCCGAAGAACTGGACGAGTTCCTGAACCATCTTGCCGTCTTTGCGGATGGCTACGCTTGCTTTGTAAGGGTCGCGTCCTACGTGGCCGTATGAGGCTGTTGGCTCGTAGATAGGCTTCTTGAGGTTGAACTTCTCGATGATCTTTGCAGGACGGAGGTCGAAGAGAGTGTTGATCTTCTCTGCAATCTCTGCATCGCTCAGACCGTTGACAGCTGTACCATAAGTATTTACGTAGATACTTACAGGGCGTGCGACGCCGATTGCATATGAGAGCTGTACAAGCATTTCGCGTGCTACGCCTGCAGCTACCATATTCTTTGCGATGTAACGTGCTGCGTATGCTGCAGAACGGTCAACCTTTGAAGGGTCCTTTCCTGAGAATGCTCCACCGCCGTGTGCTCCCTTTCCGCCGTAAGTGTCAACGATGATCTTACGTCCTGTAAGACCTGTGTCACCGTGAGGACCACCGATCACGAACTTGCCTGTAGGGTTTACGTGAAGGATGTGGTCACCCTTGAAGAGAGCTGCTTCCTCAGGGCTGAGTGACTCGATGAGCATAGGAAGAAGGATATTCTGGACATCCTCGCGGATCTTTGCCTGCATAGCCTCGTCCACACGCTTCTGACCGAACTGCGCGCAGCCGTCCTCATAGCTCATATTGCCGAGGGAAGCCGGAGTGAACTCATCGTGCTGTGTAGAGATCACGATTGTGTGTACTCTTACAGGCTGGTTAGTCTCGCCGTCGTACTCGATAGTGAACTGTGACTTAGAGTCCGGACGGAGGTAAGGCATAAGCTCCGGAGTCTGCTTGCGGATCTTAGCAAGGAGAAGGAGGGCCTGGTGTGAGAGTGCGAGCGGAAGCGGCATATACTCCTTTGTGTCGCGGCAGGCATAACCGAACATCATACCCTGGTCACCGGCACCCTGTGCGTCAGCGTCCTCACCGACTACACCGCGGTTGATGTCCACGCTCTGCTCGTGAAGAGCCGAGAGGATACCGCAAGAGTTGCCGTCGAACATATACTCTGCCTTGTTGTAGCCGATCTTGTTGATTACTCGGCGGACTGTCTTAGGGATGTCCACATAGGCGTCCTCTGAGCGTACTTCGCCACCTACAACTACGAGTCCGGTGCTGCAGAATGTCTCGCAAGCCACCTTTGATTCAGGATCCTGGCGGAGGAATTCGTCGAGGATCGCGTCTGAAATCTGGTCGGACACCTTGTCTGGATGTCCTTCTGATACTGATTCTGATGTAAACAGATAATTCATATTCTTAAAATTTTAAATACTTATCTATCAATGTGTTGCTGTGAATCACCTGCTCCAAATGCCGCAGGTGATTCAGCGTAAGCTGCTGGGGGACAGGTGGTTGTGCTTCACTGTATGGCAAAACAAAAGCCCCACAAGAATGCGGAGCCGTCACAAAACACAAAACATTGATATGAAAGCGGACATCGTGGCGCGATGACCATTGTCAACATTTTAGCATTTTTTAACGTGGTTGCAAGCAGCCAAATTTCTCCACATATCTTTTCCCCGAGAGGCAACCTCTCGTTTTCGGGCGGCAAAGGTATATATAAATTTGATATATTCAAAATTTTATATATCGACTTAACTTTCGCAAGTGCGAAAGTACCTTGTTTTTGAGACCTTTAGGTCGATAGTAGGTCGCGAGCGATAAGTCAAAAGTCCAGTGGACTTTTGCAGCGAGCAGCACGAAGTGCCGAGAAAGGGGATTTAGGGGAAAGGTAACGTAAATATAGAAGGTGCGGTGGGAAAAACTTTCGCAAGTTTCACCAACCTTCAATAAATCAATAATTAACCACTTGCGAAACTTGAGTATATCGATATATCTACTTTTATATCAATAAGGTAATCATTCGTGGCAATAGGTTTTTTGACCGTTAAAAGTGCCCCCAAAATTTCATATCATCGTAAAAAAAGTGTATCTTCGCGCATTAAAAATTAAAACAACCTTATTATTTTATAACTAATCCATTATGAAACAAACAATTAAGTATCTTGTGGCTGCATTTGCAGCGATGCTTATGGTTGTCTCTGCTTTTGCGCAGGTGACAACTTCGGCTCTCGGTGGCCGTGTTGTTGACGCTAACGGTGCGCCGGTGATCGGAGCAGCAGTGGTTGCTACTCACGTTCCTTCCGGTACAGTTTACGGCGTTATCACAAACAACGACGGACGCTACGCCATCAACGGTATGCGTGCCGGTGGTCCTTACAAGGTGGAGTTCTCTTGCCTTGGCTACCAGACACTCGCTTACACTGATGTTACTCTTCAGCTCGCTGAGACTTTCGCTCTCAACGGTGAGTTGAAGGAAGATTCAGAAATGCTCGGTGAGGCTATGGTAGTAGCTGCTCCTGCATCTAAGTTCTCTGCTCAGAAGATGGGTTCTGCAACCAACATCTCAAGCAAGGAGATCGCTTCAATCCCTACTGTAAGCAGAAGCATTACTGACGTAACTCGTCTCTCACCTTATGGTGGTAACGGTATGAGCTTCGCAGGTGCTGACGGTCGTACAGCTAACTTCACAGTCGACGGAGCCAACTTCAACAACAACTTCGGTCTTTCATCAAGCCTCCCAGGTGGTGGAAACCCTATCTCAATCGATGCAATCGAGGAGATGCAGGTGGTTATCTCTCCTTATGACGTACGTCAGACAAACTTCATCGGTGGTGGTGTGAACGCTGTTACCAAGTCAGGTACAAACACACTCAAGGGATCTGCATATATGTATCACCGCAACGAGAATATGCGTGGTAATATGGTTGCTGGTCAGGAAGTTTCAGGTGCACGTGACAAGGACCGCAACACTACTTACGGTTTCACTCTCGGTGGCCCGATCATCAAGAACAAGCTCTTCTTCTTCGTGAATGCAGAGTACTCTACAATCCCTACAGTTGTAAACAGATGGCGTGGTTCAGTTGACGGAGTAGCTAACCCGGATGCATACATTTCACGTACTACTCTTGAGGACCTCGAGAAGGTTTCTAACTTCGTTAAGGAGAAGTATGGTTATGACACTGGTTCTTGGACTAACTATCCTGCAACAGAGAGCAACACTAAGATCCTTGCTCGTCTCGACTGGAACATCAACGACGCACACAAGCTCGCAGTTCGTTACAACTACACCCTCAACCAGGGTTGGAACTCGACTAACGGTTCTTCAATGGACGGTGGTTCACGTTCTGGTTACAGCCGTTTCTCACAGTACGGTATGGCATACGCTAACTCACTGTACTCAATGGACAACCTCGTGAGCACAATCTCACTCGACCTCAACAGCCGTCTCAGCGAGAACCTCTCTAACCAGTTCCTCGCAACTTACTCTAAGCTCGATGATATGCGTGGTACTAACTCAGAGGACTTCCCATTCATCGACATCCGTAACGACGACGGAAGCGCAGTTCTTCCTTACATCGCTCTCGGATACGAGCTCTTCACTTGGAACAACGGTGTACACAACACCAACATCAACATCAAGGATGACCTCACTTACTATGCAGGTAACCACAAGTTCACTGCAGGTGTAAACTACGAGTATCAGATGGCCGACAACTCATATATGAGAAACGGTACAGGTTACTATCGTTACAGAAGCCTTGAGGACTTTATGACAGGCGCAGCTCCTGAGGTAGTATGTCTTACTTACGGTTACGACGGTGAGGCTAACCCAGCAGCACGTGTAAGATTCCACAAGGCTGGTGTTTACGGCCAGGACGAGTGGAACGTAAACGACAAGCTCAAAGTGACTGCAGGTCTCCGTGTTGATGGTCTCTTCTTTGACAATCAGGACCTTATGAGAAACCAGGCTATCTACGACCTCGAGTACGTAGTAGATGGTGAGAAGCGTCACATCGACACTGGCAAGTGGCCTACAGCTGCTATCACACTTTCTCCACGTGTAGGTTTCTCTTGGGACGTATTCGGTGACAACAGCCTTAAGGTTCGTGGTGGTACAGGTCTCTTCTCAGGCCGTCTCCCACTCGTGTTCTTCACAAATATGCCTACTAACTCAGGTATGGTACAGTACCAGGCTAAGCTCAACAGCGATGGCAAGAACGGTGGTGTGCAGACTGATATGAATCAGTTCGCAGGCGGTATCCTCAAGCGTGAGGAACTCCTCGACAAACTCCTTTCTATGGGTTATCCTAACCAGATCTCTCCAGCTGACGGTACAATTCCAGCTGAGATCTCAGCAGTGGATCCTAAGTTCAAGATGCCACAGGTTTGGAAGACTTCAATCGCATTTGACTACAACGTTCCTGTTTCATTCCCATTCACTATCAGCGCTGAGGGTATCTTCAACAAGACTGTAAACGGCGTTGTCCTCCGTGACTGGAGCGTGAAGAGCGCTGACGGATTCGCAAGACTTAACGGTGCTGACAACCGTCCTCTCTATCAGGACTACCAGCAGACTTATGTAAAGGCTGACGGTTCAGTTGCTAACCTCCCTGCTGCATACGTTCTTGAGAACACTAACCGTGGTTATGGTTACTCAGGTACACTCTCTATGAATATGCGTCCTACTGAGGCTCTCTCACTTATGGCCGCTTACACTCACACAGTGTCTAAGGAGATCACCGGTATGCCTGGTTCAAACGCTTCTTCAGTATTGAACTACATCGGTACAGTTTACGGACCTAACGATCCAGGTCTCCACAACTCTGAGTATGTGACTCCAAACCGTTTCGTTGCTTCTGCAACTATCAACGACAAGAGCGGTAACCACTTCAGCTTCATCTATGAGTCTTGGAGAGGTGGTGCAAACTACTCTTATATGACTTCAAACGATATGAACGGTGACGGTTACAACTATGACCTCATCTACATCCCTACAGACGAGCAGGTTGCCAACGGTGACTTCCGCTTCGTTTCACAGGACGATGCAGACCGCTTTATGAACTACGTTCACGCTGATCCTTATCTGAGCAAGAACCAGGGTAAGTATGCTGAGTCTTACAGCGTTTACTCTCCTTGGACTCACAGACTCGACTTCAGCTACAAGCACGACTTCAAGGTTAAGACTGGAAACTCAACTAACACTCTCCAGCTCAACGTTGACTTCAAGAACATCCTCAACCTCTTCAACTCTAACTGGGGTGTAGCTAAGTATATGAACCCAGAGCTTGGCGAGGGTAGAATCCTCAAGTATGAGGGCGTAGACAAGGATGGTTACGCAACATTCTCAACAGCTTCAGCTGTAAATCCAAACACTCAGGTGTGGGTTGACAGCATCGGTATCGGCCAGTGCTGGTACGCATCTGTTGGTATCAAGTATATGTTTAACTAATAAATGATCAGGAATAATATGAAACTCAGACATATTTTTACGGCTCTTGCAGCCGCAGCTCTCACACTCGTGGGATGTCAGGAGGAGCTTAAGGTCCTTGATGAGGTACAGGTGTCTCAGTCACTCGTAGCCATTCCTGTTGAGGGTGGTTCGGTAGAGGTGACTGTAAACGCCAACGACGCTTGGGCAATCGCCGGAGCACCTGAATGGTTGACAGTTTCTCCAGCTTCAGGTGAGGCTGGTGAGACAGTCGTTACTTTCTCAGCTGAGGCAACAGATGCGACTCGTGATGGAGTGTTCTATATCAATGTTGGCGAAGTTCAGCAGGTAATGAACGTTCTCCAGATGGCAGAGAAGGTAGAGACTCCTCTTTCTACTTGTGCTGATGTAAACAATAACGGTGTTGACGGTAAGGTTTACCGCGTAAAGGGTACCGTTACTTCAATCGCTAACACTCAGTACGGTAACTGGTATCTCCAGGATGACACAGGAACAGTATATATTTACGGTACACTCTACAACGGTGCTACTCAGCAGTTCACTAAGCTCGGTCTTGAGGTTGGTGACATCGTTACTGTCGAGGGTCCAAGAAAGAACTACAACGGTACTATCGAGCTCGTTGACGTGACTGTACTCGAGATCGAGAAGTCTCTCCTCAAGCTTGAGAAGATCATCTCTACACCTCTTCCACTCGAAGGTGGCGTTGCTGCAGCTCTCCTTACAGTGAAGGCTGGTGACTTCTCAGTTGAGATTCCTGAGGATGCTGCTTGGCTTACAGCAGGCGAGCCTTATGCAATCGGTGACCTTACTTGCGTAGAGCTTACAGCTGCACCTAACGAGGGTGGCGCACGTACAGCAACAGTTACTTTCAAGACTACAGTAGACGGTAAGGACTATATCGCACCTGCAGAGATCGCTCAGGAAGGCGCTATCAAGGCTGTGACTGTAGCTGACTTCCTCGCTGCAGAGGAGGGAACTGCTCTCTATGAGCTCACAGGTATCGTGAAGAACCTTGCAAACACTACTTACGGTAACTTCGACCTCGTTGACGCTACTGGTTCAGTATATGTTTACGGTCTTACCGGCAACGGTGCTATCGGAAGCAACGACAAGACTTTCGCTAACCTCGGCATCAACGAGGGTGACGTGATCACTATCATCGGTACAAGAGCTTCTTACAAGGAGACTCCACAGGTTGGTGGTACAGCTTACCTCAAGGAGCACGTGGTTGCTGCTTCTGTAGCTACTATTGCAGAGTTCCTTGCACAGCCTAAGGGTACTTGGTGCAAGCTTACCGGTACTCTCGCAAACCTTAAGAGCGATGTTTACGGTAACTTCGACCTCGTAGATGAGACAGCTTCTGTATACGTTTACGGTCTTACAACTTCATTCGTTGCCAAGAATGACAAGTCATTCGCAAACCTCGGCCTTAAGGAGGGTGACGTTGTTACTCTCGTAGGTAAGAGAGACGCTTACAACGATCAGGATCAGGTTGGTGGCCCAGCTTACTACCTCTCACACGTAGAGGGTACAACTGGTGACGACAACACTGGTGACGATAATACTGGTGACGACAACACTGGCAGCGAGGTAACAGGTGACTATGCAAGCAACGTTGCTCTTGGTACTGTAGCTTCAGCTTATACTGACGGTGTTGCAACTGTAAACGGCGTTGAGAACGTGGCTACTTTGAAGCTTGGTACAAGCAAACTTTATGGCGAGGGTACAATCACTCTTCCTGCTGGTACAACAGAGGTTTCTTACTACTCTGTTGCCTGGAAGGGCAACCCAACCAAGCTCGAGTTCTCTGTAGCTGGAAATGTTATTGCAACTCAGGAAGTTGCTGCTAACGACGGTGCAAGCGGACAGGCTCCATACACTATTACTGTTGCAGATACAGACAAGTACACTGTAACTCTTGCAGCTGCTCTCGAGGCAGAGACAGTAGTGACAGTAAAGACTGTCGAGACAGGTTTCCGCGCAATCCTCTTCGGAGTTCAGGCGAAGTAATCTGACAGACAATAACTTATTTACCGGCGACTTGGTTCCTACCAGGCCGCCGGTTTTTATATATCTATTCCCCAATTGGTCTTTTACATTCTTTTTGGTTATATTTCCTCTATAAATCCAGAATAGATACTATCTGCGCACTTCCAGTGGCATCATGACTTCTCATAAGTGCGTGAGGGGTCTCCACTACCAATGATAGCGGTAAAGATATGATATAAGAATTTCCTCTGCGAACTAA
>JAFZED010000071.1 GCA_017560825.1 Bacteroidales bacterium
GTCGGAGGTACCCCGCAAAACATCTGGACCTCCGACATAAACACGGCAAAAGCGTCGGAGGTACCCCGCAAAACATCTGGACCTCCGACAGAAACACGGCAAAAGTGTCGGAGGTACCCCGCAAAACACCTGGACCTCCGACAGAAACCCCGCAAAAGTGTCGGAGGTACCCCACAAAACACCTGGACCTCCGACAGAAACCCCGCAAAAGTGTCGGAGGTACATCAGCTTCTTTGTAGCTTCCAAGAAAAGCACCGTTTATCTGGAAGTTGGCATATGAACTTCCAAGAAAAGCACCGTTTATTTGGAAGCTGACAGAATTAGGGAGATGCGCGTATAAGAAAAGAGGTAATCAAGGATGGATAGGATATAAAAAAATGAGCTGCGCCACTCCCGTGGGGCACCTCATACTAACCACATAATTAATAACACTAAAACTAATAACCAATCGTGTTAGAGAATTACTGATGAATTCCTGATTAACACGATGCAAAGGTAGTGCTTTTTTGTTAACTTGCAATGCTTTACCCCCACGTTTCCGACGAACGGGAGGAATTGCCGGACAAACGGCACGAAACGCAGGATGAAATATTTTTTCATTATCTTTACCGAAAGAACTCGGCAGCTGAGCAACAAAGCAACGCAACAAAGCGACGCAGCAGAGCAAAAAGCAGCAGAGCAACAAAGCAACGAAGCAGAGCAACAGCAGAGCAACAGCAGAGCAAGAAGCAACAAAGCATCACCACAACCACCACAACAATGAAACGACTCCTCGCAGCCTCAATACTCTTCCTTGCAGCCATAGCAGGAGCAGAAGCCCAGACCGGCGCCTGGTCTGGCAAGCTGGACATCCAGGGTACCAAGCTCTCACTTGTGTTTCATCTGGATGATGAGAATCCGACAATGGACTCCCCGGACCAGGGTGCAAGAGGCATTCCCATACAGATAGAAAGAAGGCCGGCAGGAAAACTCCTCATCAAGATTCCGTCACTTGGGGCAAGCTACGAGGGCAACTGGATGATCCGGCAGATCGTGGGCACATTCACCCAGATGGACATATCCCTGCCGCTGACCCTCAAGCCCGGCGAAGACAAGCCAAACCGTCCGCAGACCCCTCAGGGGCCGTTCCCATATACCTCAGAAGAAGTGACATTCACCAGCGGCGACGTCGTCCTCAACGGCACCCTCGTTCTTCCGGAGGGATATACCAGGACTACCCCGGCGCTTGTGATGGTCACCGGCAGCGGCCAGCAGAACCGCGACGAGGAGATATACGGACATAAGCCTTTCGCGGTCATCTCCGATGCCCTGGCGAGGGCGGGTATCGCAACCCTGCGATATGATGACCGAGGCTACGGCGCGAATGCTGCTGACATATCCGGCTGCACCACTGATGACTTCAAGAATGACGCACTTGCCGGCATAGACCTGCTCAGGGGACGTTTTGACAAGGTAGGCGTGATAGGCCACAGCGAAGGCGGCACCATAGCATTGATGCTTGCAGCAGAGCAGAAGGCAGATTTCATAGTGTCGCTTGCAGGAATGGTCATCTCCGGAGCAGAGACCCTGCTGTTGCAGAACAGGATTTCCCTTGCCCAAGCGGGAATGTCTCAGGAAACCATCGACACTTACTGCAGGATCCTGGGAGAAGCATTTGAAGCGGAAATCAATGGAGGAAGTGCTCCGGATCCAGGAAAATACGATCTCCCGGATGACCTGAAGCAGAACTATCTGGCGGTACTCTCACAGATCCGCACTCCGTATCTGCACTACTTCATCTCCCTTGATATGCGTAAGCTTCTTGACAAGATAGGCTGCCCTGTACTTGCCCTCAATGGCACCAAAGACCTTCAGGTCGAGGCTGAAAGCAACCTCAGCGCTCTTGCAGCTGGTATGACAGCCAACAACATCAGGAAGATAGAGAAGGTGGAAGGTGTGAACCACCTTTTCCAGCACTGCACCACAGGAGCTGTAACTGAGTACGGCGAAATAGAGGAAACCATAGCCCCTGAAGTACTTGAAACCATCACAAAATGGATCCAGACAACAATAAAACACCATAAATAATACCACTATGACTAACTCAATCAAAAAGACAATCCTCCTTCTGGCTGCAGTCACAATGACAAGCCTGACAATGTTTTCACAGGAGATGCACTCTCTGATGTTCAGAAAGGCTGTGAAGTCACCCGAAGTGACTGAGGCAGGCGTGACATTCAGATTCAACGCCCCGAAGGCAAGAAAGGTACAGGTCGCAGCATCGTGGCTGGACTACAATCCCGCAAATGCTGAGATGTCCCAGGAAAGAGACGGCGTGTGGTCAATAACCCTCCCGCTCCCGACGCCGGAACTCTACACCTACAACTTTGTGGTTGACGGAGTTACGATGCTGGACCCAGCAAATGTATTCGTGCAGAGAGACGGAGCCCGCTACCTCAACGCCTTCATCGTGGAAGGAGACTATGCCGACTATTACAAGGAATCAGACAGACCTGGCAACCTAGAGCAGGTGTGGTACCACTCTGCAGAGAACGATATGACACGCAGGCTTTATGTCTACACTCCATATGGCTACGACCATCACAAGACTAAGGTGAAGTACCCTGTGCTCTATCTTCTTCACGGTGGCGGCGGAGACGAGGATGCCTGGTCAACTCTCGGACGCACCTGCCAGATCCTTGACAACCTCATCGCAGCAGGCAAGTCTGAGCCTATGCTCGTGGTAATGCCGAACGGCAACCCGTCACAGTACGCCTCACAGACCCTCGGAATCCCTGAAAAGACTGACATCAAGAAATACAGTTCAAACTTCGACAACTACTCTTCACTTGTCGCCGACATCGTACCTTTCATCGAAAGCCGCTACAATGTCATCGCAAAGAAGAGCGGAAGAGCGATTGCAGGCCTTTCAATGGGTGGCGGACAGTCATTCTACATCGGCTTCCGCAACGCGGACAAGTTCTCTTCAGTGGGAATCTTCTCGTCAGGACTCATCGGATCTTCAGCCATCGGCAGAGAGCCTTTCGACGCAGAGAAACAGGTACCTGGAATGCTCACTACACCTGAAAAGTTCAACAGATTCGACGTCATCTACCTCGCGTGCGGCGAGCAGGACAACCGAATCGACGGAATGAAGGCATTCAAGGAGACCCTTGATTCAAAGGGATATGAAGGAGTAGTGTGGGAGCAGTGTCCTGGCGGACACGAGTGGAAGGTCTGGAGACGCAACCTCACATCTTTCGTCCAGCTCATATTCAAATAGGCCACTCCGACCTGACAGACATCACTCCGGCCAAACATACATCACTCCGGCCAGACAAACTTCGAGTTGATGGACTCACCGCCGTCCACAACGATGCTCTGACCTGTACAGAAGCGGTTTTCAACAGTAAGAAAATATGCCCACGAGGCAATCTCCTCAGACGTCGCCCATCTCTTGAGCGGCGTCTGTTCCATTATATCCTCCCATAAGGCAGGATCGTTGACGACGCAGTCATTAAGAGGTGTGAACACACCGCCCGGATCGAGGCTGTTGCAGGTTGCGCCGAACTGAGCCACCCTCAGGGCGACATTCTTTGTATATGCGATCACTCCACCTTTGCTTGCGCAGTACTCCGGAAACTCAGATCCGGTGTGACCGCTTGCGGAACCTACATTAAGGACGGACTTGATGCTCTTCTGCATAGCATATTTCTCGGTCACCCTTATCAGAGCCTTGAGATTTATCTCTATATCATCCTCATTCTGAGTGCCGGCATTATTGATAAGAATCTCAACATCAGCCACTTCCGGAAGCTCACCACGCACATCGCACTGAAAATGAATGTAGTTGTCACCGACAAGAGAAGCCTCCTGTCTGTCGATTCCCATTACCGTATGTCCCTTCTGAAGGAAGAGTTCCGCGATGGCCTTTCCAATGCCCTGCGATGTTCCTGTGATGAGTACTTTCATATCCTTGACTATCTGTTCCGGCTGCAAATATATTCATTTTTAGATAACCCTCATATACCTGATTCCCTGCTCAGGCGGCGGCGTATGGCACACTTTGTGACCAAGCTACGTCAGTATTTTTAATTATTATAAATTATGAAATTCAAGAGAAACAACGATGAGACCGACATATTCGGCTCACAGGAGATGAGGCAGCCTGCCCCGCAGGAGTTCATCCCTAAACACAAGACCCCGGCAGAAATCGCCTACCAGATGGTCAAGGACGAGACATTTCCGCAGACGCAGCCGAGGCTCAACCTCGCGACTTTCGTCACCACATATATGGACGACTACGGCACCCGCCTTATGAACGAGGCCATAGGCATAAATTATATCGACGAAACCGAATATCCGAGGGTTGCCGTGATGTGCGGAAGATGTATAAATATGGTTGCGAATATGTGGCATTCGCCGGAAGAGGAGCAGTGGAAGACCGGCGCGGTGGGAATAGGTTCATCAGAGGCGTGTATGCTCGGCGGCGTGGCCGCCTGGCTGCGATGGCGCGAACGCAGAAAGGCAGAAGGCAAGCCGTATGACAAGCCAAACCTTGTGATGAGTACAGCCTACCAGGTGGTCTGGGAAAAGTTCTGCCAGCTTTGGCAGATCGAGATGAGGACAGTACCGATAACAATGGAGCACCCGACCCTTGACATCAAGGCAGCAATCGATATGTGCGATGAGAACACAATCTGCATAGTGCCGATAGAGGGCGTGACCTGGACAGGTATGAATGACGACGTGGAGGCCCTTGACGCAGCCTTGGACAAATATAACAAGGAGACCGGCTACAACATCCCTATCCACGTGGACGCAGCATCCGGAGGCTTCATCCTCCCATTCCTCAACCCTGGAAAGAAGTGGGACTTCCGTTTGAAATGGGTCTATTCCATCTCGACTTCAGGTCACAAATACGGACTTGTCTACCCTGGCCTCGGCTGGATAGTCTGGCGCGACAAGAAGTATCTTCCTAAGGATATGTCATTCAGCGTGAACTACTTGGGAGCCAACATCACTCAGGTCGGCCTCAACTTCTCACGTCCGGCAGCACAGATCCTCGGCCAGTACTACAACTTCATCCATCTGGGAATGGAAGGCTACCGCGCCATCCACGAGACCTCAATGGATGTGGCCGGCTACTGCCACAGAGAGATCGGCAATATGCCGTGCTTCAGGAACTACTCGGAAAAGCTTGACAATCCCCTCTTCATCTGGTACCTCGACCCGGCATACGAAAAGACAGCGAAATGGACCTTGTTCGACCTCCAGGACGAGCTTATGAAGAAAAGCTGGATGGTTCCTGCCTACACGATGCCTAAGAACATCGAAGATATGGTGGTGATGAGAGTAGTCGTAAGACAGGGAATGTCACGAGATATGGCGGATATGCTCATCCAGGACATCAAGGACTCGGTCGCAGAGCTCGAGAAGCTTGAGTACCCTACCCAGTCACGCATCGCTTACGAGAAGAACCAGAAGCAGAAGGGAAAAGTGTACACTCATTAGGATATTTATTAAAACGAACTTGCTATGGACACTAAAAACACAGGAGGCAAAGCCTTTAAACTGAGCGTGACTACCCTCGCGATTATGAACATCACTGCAGTGGTGAGCCTGCGAGGTCTTCCGGCGGAAGCCATATACGGACCGTCATCAGCTTTCTATTATCTGTTTGCTGCTATCGTGTTCCTGATTCCGACCGCAATGGTGGCGGCTGAACTTGCTGCAATGTTTTCCGACAAACAGGGAGGAGTGTTCCGCTGGGTGGGCGAAGCATACGGCCCGAAGACAGGCTTCCTGGCAATATGGCTGCAGTGGATCGAATCCACCATCTGGTACCCGACAGTGCTCACATTCGGCGCAGTTTCGCTCGCGTATATAGGTATGGACGGTGCCTCTGACGCTACCCTCGCCTCCAACAAGATATTCACCCTGGTGACAGTTTTAGGTATATATTGGATCGCGACCTTCATCGCCCTCAAGGGCCTTGGATGGGTGGGCAAGATCAGCAAATGGGGCGGAATGATCGGCACGATCATTCCGGCCGGCCTGCTGATCGTGCTGGGTATCATATATATATGCACAGGAGGACATAACTATATGGATATGTCCCAGGGCTTCTTCCCCAACCTCACCAAACTGGATAATATAGTGCTGGCCAGCAGTATATTCCTTTTTTATGCGGGTATGGAGATGATGGGCGTGCACGTTATGGATGTGAACAATCCGTCCAAGAACTACCCTAAGGCGATCATCATAGGTTCGCTTGCCACTGTGTGCATATTCGTACTGGGAACCTTTGCCCTCGGCTTCGTCATCCCTGCCAAGGACATCAACCTGACTCAGTCGCTGCTTATCGGCTTTGACAACTACTTCAGGCATTTCCACATTTCCTGGGCCGGACCGCTGATTGCTGTCGCCCTGATGTTCGGTGTGCTCGCAAGCGTGCTCACCTGGGTCGCAGGTCCTTCCAAGGGCATATTCACAGTGGGCAAGGCAGGCTACCTGCCTCCATTCTTCCAGAAGACCAACAAGAACGGAGTCCAGCGCAACATCCTCCTGGTGCAGGGTGGTATAGTAACCCTCCTTTCACTCCTTTTCGTGGTGATGCCGTCTGTGCAGTCCTTCTACCAGATCCTCTCGCAGCTGACCATCCTCCTGTACCTTATAATGTATATGCTGATGTTCTCCGCTGCGATAGTGCTCCGCTATAAGATGAAGGACACCCCTCGCCCGTTCCGCCTTGGCAAAGGCAACGGCCTGATGTGGGTTATGGGTGCCGTCGGCTTCGCCGGCTCCCTCCTGGCCTTCATCCTGAGCTTCATCCCTCCGGGCCAGATCCAGACAGGAAGCAACGCAGTCTGGTACACAGTCCTGATCGCAGGCTGCATAGTGATGGTTGTCATCCCGTACATCATCTACACCTGCCGCAAACCATCCTGGCGCGACCCCTCAGCAGAAATCGCCCCATTCCACTGGGAAAACCAGCAGAAATAACACTCCCGTCCTCGCCTCTTTTAGTCATCCCCGGCCCGACCGGGGATCTTTTTTCATATATAATTACTACCTTAGCAGAACAATCTCCTAACCCCCTTTCACTATGTTCAGAATAGGCATCATCGGAGCCGGCTGGATAGCCGAAAAGATGGCTGAGGCCATAGCTCCATTCCAGGATATGTGCATCTATGCAATCGCTTCAAGGTCAATCGATAAGGCGAGGTCATTTGCAGCACGATGGAAAGTAGAGAAAGCTTATGGAAGCTACGAAGAAATGGTCAGTGACCCGGCTGTGGACCTTGTCTACATAGCCACTCCGCATTCGCACCACTACGACCACGCGATGCTTGCCGTCAACCACGGCAAGCCTGTGCTTGTAGAA
>JAFZED010000072.1 GCA_017560825.1 Bacteroidales bacterium
CATCCTGAGCCAGGATCAAACTCTTCATTGTATAGTTTCTATATAATTCTTAGCTTGTCTCTGACACTTATAATTCTTCAAAAGAATTAACGCTTCTCGATAAATTGTATTTTCTCGGTACTTGCTTCTTGTACTTTCCTTCAATCTTTTCAATGAACTTTTTGAGCCGTAAGAGTTAGTGTTTTCTCTCAAACGGGCTGCAAAGATACGGACTTTTTTTTAACCTCCAAATTTTTTTGAACTTTTTTTGACATTTTTTTGTAATTTTGTGCTCGAAAAGGCAAAAAACAGCAAAAAAACTGTAAAAATCCCCGAAATTATGGTTTCTCTTTGGAAAATATTTCTTGTCTTCGCCAAGATAGGAGCCTTCACAATCGGTGGAGGAATTCCTATGATTGCAGCCATAAAAAGTGAACTTACCGAAAGAGGTTGGCTCAAAGACGAAGATTTTCTTGACATAATAGCGCTGGCCCAGACCGCACCGGGTCTTTTCGCCGCAAACATATCCATTCTTACCGGCTACAAACTAAGAGGAACAAAAGGAAGCATAGTGGCTACCATCGCCAGCTGCCTCCCTCCTTTCACCATCATCCTGCTCATCGCGATGTTCTTCACCGAGTTCAAGGACAATGAGTACGTCATCCGCGCGTTCAAGGGAATCAGACCTGTGGTTGTCGCCCTGATCGGCGTGCCGATGATCGATATGATCAAGGCGACAAAGATGAGATGGTGGTCCTGGGTGGTCGTGGCGTCATCGATGATCCTCGTCTGCTTCCTGAAGGTTTCACCTATATATATATTGATATGTGTCATCGTCATATCCCTTGCGATTTCCTGGCATATTGAAAAGAAAAGAATGGAGGGCCTGAAATGATATATATAGAATTGTTCGTTACCTTCTTCGTCATCGGAATGTTCACCATCGGCGGTGGATATGCGATGCTGTCCCTCATCCAGAACGAGGTCGTGACCGTTCACGGCTGGATCGACGAGATGACTTTCACCGACATCGTTGCGATATCCCAGATGACGCCAGGTCCTATCGGCATCAACACAGCTACATATATCGGCTATGACGTCCTCGCCGGCACCGGAGCATCGGAGTTTATGTGTGTACTCGGCTCGTTCACCGCGACCTTTGCCGTGGTCCTGCCTTCATTCATCATCGTGCTGTCCATCTGCAAGGTCTATGACAGATTCAGGGACCATTACCTGTTCAAAGGTGTGATGACCGGACTCAGACCTGCGACCCTCGGACTCATCGGAACAGCAGCCCTGGGACTCGCCACTCCAGACAACTTCATCGACTGGAAGAGCTATATGATCTGCCTTCTGACCTTCATCGCCCTCTATTTCAAGAAAATCGGCCCGTTTGCAGCCCTGGGACTTGGCGCATTGGCAGGAATAATACTATATTAGCAGTTTAGAAAGCATACCGCTATGGATTGGTTCATCGAACTGTTCACCGAACAGACCTTCATACAGGCCGTTATGATCCTCTCGCTTATATGCGCGACGGGAGTGGCCCTCGGAAATGTAAAGATATTCGGCGTCTCCCTCGGAGTCACCTTCGTTTTCTTCGCCGGCATCATAGCCGGTCATTTCGGCATAACAATCAACCCGGAGATGCTGACGCTTGCGCAGAACTTCGGACTCATATTATATATATATTCACTCGGCCTTCAGGTGGGACCGGGATTCTTCTCTTCCTTCAAGGAGGGCGGAATCAAGTTCAATCTCCTCGCGCTGGCGCTGCTTGTCGTCGGTACGCTTATGGCGATGGTATATTACTGGACCACCGACCTGTCCCTTTCCGACACCGTCGGCCTCCTTGCCGGCGCCGTCACCAACACCCCTATGCTGGGTGCCGCCCAACAGGCCTTGCTGCAGGCTGACCCGACCAACACCGAGGCGGCAAGCAATATGGCGATAGCCTGCGCTGTGGGCTATCCTTTCGGTCTGATAGGAATGATCGTGTCCGTCATCATCCTGCGCTCTGTCTTCGGAGGAAAGAAGAGCAGTAAATCACACGACAACTCTGCTGACAACACCTTCGTGACAGAGTACGAGATCTGCAATCCGGCCATATACGGAAAGAACATAAAGGAGATCAGGCAGAGTGCGGACTGTCAGTTCGTGATCTCGAGAGTGTGGAAGAACGGCGAGCTCATCATCCCGACATCCGAGACCATCCTTGAGGAAGGAGAACACGTCCTTGTGGTTTCCGGCAAGAAGGATGTGAAGAGAATAGAGCAGATCTTCGGACATAAGGAGAATGTGGACTGGAACAAGAAGGATATAGACTGGAATGCGATCGACAACCAGCTCACATCACGTAAGATATTGGTTACCAAGCCAGAACACAATGGAGTCAAGCTCGGAGACCTCAGACTCCGCAACTCCTATGGAATCAACATCACACGCGTGAACCGCGCAGGCATAGACCTGCTTCCTTCACGCTCGCTGCGTCTCCAGCTCGGCGACAGGCTCACTATCGTTGGAGAGTACCGCGCTGTGGAGAATGTCAGCACCATCCTTGGAAATGAGGCCAAGCAGCTCAAGAACCCTCACCTTCTGTCGCTGTTCATCGGCATTATCCTCGGACTCGTCCTGGGAAGCGTCCCTATCGTGCTTCCGGGCATAAGTATGCCGATCAAGCTCGGTATTGCCGGAGGTCCTATCATCGTCGGTATCCTTATGGGAGCCTTCGGACCTCGTTTCCATATTGCCACCTACACTACCCGCAGCGCCAACCTTATGCTCCGCCAGCTCGGACTGACCATCTATCTCGCAGGCCTTGGATTGAGCGCGGGCGCAGGATTCTTCGAGACCGTATTCACACTTGACGGACTTAAATGGGTGGCTGTCAGCATTTCACTTGCAATGGTACCTGTACTGCTTGTCGGCTTTGCGTCTGCAAAGATTTTCAAGACAGACTATGCGGACAATATCGGAATGCTGTGCGGAGGAATGGCCAATCCTTTTGCTCTTGACTATGCCAACCCGAGCGGCGAGGGCGAGGATCCGGCAGTTGCCTACGCAACCGTCTACCCTGCCAGCATCTTCCTCAGGGTCATATCAGCCCAGCTGCTGGTACTTATCCTCGGATCATAGAAATATAAACCCAATAACACTAATACAACCGATAATGAAAAAGTTCTTGGCCGCGGCAGCCCTTGCCGCCACCCTACTATCCTGCGGTAAGACCGATGACTTCGGGCTGCTCACCGTAGTTCCGTATCCTAACGAAGTGACCGTTCTTGACGGAACCTTCAATGCACTTGGAGCAGGCTTCAGCTGCGATTCTGAGATGGATCAGGCAAGCCTTGCAGCAGTAACAAAGTTCCAGGAGCAGCTTGCACACATAAGCGGTGCCCAGGCAGGCACCAAAGGCGGAGAGTTCGTTTTTGAGGTAGACCCTGCGCTCGGTCAGGAGGCCTACACAATCAAGGTTTCAGGCCGCAAGGTCAAGGTGACCGCTTCAGCCCTTAATGGTTTCAACTACGCCATCCAGACCCTCAAGCAGATGCTGCCAGCCCAGATTTACGGCAGCACACCTGCACCCGAGGCCGACTGGACGCTTCCTTGCGTAAAGATCGAAGACTCTCCAAGATTTGCCTACAGAGGTCTGCATATGGACTCTTCACGCCACTTCTGGACAGTCGAGGAAGTGAAGCAGTATCTCGACATTATGGAGATCCACAAGCTCAACACCCTCCACTGGCACCTCACTGACGACCAGGGATGGAGAATCGAGATCAAGAAATATCCGAAACTCACCGAAGTGGGATCGATAAGGAAGGAGACCATCATCGGACATATATTCCAGAGCGACAAATATGACGGCACACCGTACGGCGAGGGCTGCTGGTACAGCCAGGACGAGGTGCGCGAAATCATAGCATACGCAGCAGCAAAGGGTATCACCATCATCCCTGAAATCGACCTTCCGGGCCATATGCTTGCAGCGCTTGCTGCTTACCCTGAACTCGGATGTACAGGCGGTCCATATGACGTGTGGGGCCGCTGGGGCATCGCAGACGAGGTCCTCTGTGCCGGTAAGGAGGAAACTATGGTCTTCCTTGAGAACGTCCTTGCAGAAGTGGCTGAGCTCTTCCCGTCCGAGTACGTACACATCGGTGGAGACGAGTGTCCTAAGGTAGAGTGGGAGAAATGTCCTCACTGTCAGGCCAAGATCAAGGAGCTCGGCATCAAGGGTGACGACAATTACAATGCAGAGCACTACCTCCAGAGCTACGTTATGACCAGAATGACAAACTTCCTGGAGAAGCTCGGCAAGAAGATCATCGGCTGGGATGAGATCCTCGAGGGCGAGGTTGCGGAAAATGCCATCGTAATGTCCTGGAGAGGCACAGCAGGCGGCATAAAGGCTGCACAGATGGGTCACGACGTGATTATGACTCCTAACACCTTCTACTACCTTGACTATTACCAGACCCTTGACAAGGAGAACGAGCCGCTGGCCATCGGAGGCTACCTCCCTGTGGAGAAATGCTACTCATACGAGCCTTTCGCTGACGATATGACTCCTGAGCAGAGAGAGCACATCCTCGGAGTGCAGGCCAACCTCTGGACAGAGTACATCCCGACCTTCGACCACCTCCAGTATATGCTCCTTCCACGAATGGCAGCTCTCAGCGAAGTCCAGTGGTGCGATGCTGACAGAAAGGACTGGGACCGTTTCTACAACAGCGCTGACGAGTTCTGCGCGATCTACGATGCAGCCGGCTACACTTATGCAAAGCACATATTCAAGAATACTACAGGTTCTGTAAGCATCAACAGGGAGAAGGGCTGCGTCGAAATGACTCTGGAGACCCAGGGAGAGGCTCCGATCAGATACACCCTTGACGGAAGTGAGCCAGACTCCAATTCCACCCTTTATGAAGGCCCTATCGAGATCCGAGAGACCTGCACACTCAAGGCCAGAGCCATCAGAGAGAATGTAGAGACAAGCGTGTTCTCGAAAGAGTTCCAGTACCACAAGGCAATGGGCCGTCCGACTACGACTCTCACATCTCCTCATCACAGCTACACCTACGATTCCCCTGCCCTCCTTACTGACGGAGTACGCGGAGGCAGCACATTCAGCAGCGGAGAGTACGCAGGATGGTGCGGACAGTCATTCGAAGCAGTTGTGGAAATGACAGGTTCCGAGGCCTACAGCAGCGTAACCCTCGGAACCATAGTCGTGAAATATGACTGGATCTTCAATCCTCTCGACCTTGTGGTCTTCACATCAGAGGACGGAAAGGACTTCACCGAAGTCGCACGCGCTGAGTACCCGGCAGAAGGACCCGATGACGAAAACGGAAAGAAGGAGTACACCCTCACCTTTCCGGAGACATCGGCCAAATATATCAAGATCACATCAAGGACACTCGAGGAACTGCCTCAGTGGCACGACGGCCGCGGCAGGAACGCCTTTGTGTTCATCGACGAAATTATCGTAAGATAGAGCGCTTCCTTATTATAAATATCGAAACCGCAGCATAAGCGATTATCAGCAGGGTATGCACTCCGAGCTTGGCAACGAGTGGCCCTGCTGATGTTGTTCCTATGGCAACATCAGCGAAGAAAAGGCCGTCAATCACAAGCGAACCCGCATATATAAGTCCCATCGCCGCCATAATACCGAAGATTCTGCCCCATCTATATGGGATGGGATAGTACTTGGCGCCGAGGACAGAGCTGATTATGAACATAACGACATAGCTCGCAAGGTGGCCGTAGGCCGCTGCCCAATAGGAATATTTCGGCATAAATATGACGATGACGACCGCAGTGACGGCAAGGCCGGCAAGGGTGATCCATATGGCCATATTTGTCTTTCCCGACAGCTTGTACCACATCGACACATTGAACAGCATACCCAGGAGCATATACGAAAGGAGCATTATTGGAACAATGCCCACGGCGGCCCTGAACTGAGGGCCGAGGATGAGGGCGATTATATCTATATATAATATGACTCCGAGGAAGACCAGGCCGCAGAAAGCGGTGAAATACTCCTGGACTGAGGCATATAGGGCTGGTGAATCCTTATCCTTCGCCCTTCTGAAGAAGAACGGCTCTGCTGCGTAGCGGAACATCTGGATAAAGAGGTTCATTATCACGGCCAACTTGACAGCAGCCTGATACAGGCCGAGCGAAGACCTCCAGGCATCAGCATTGGTGTCAAAGAATCTGAACAGGATCCTGTCAAGGAAATCATTCACGATACCAGGCAGGGCAGCCACCATCAGCGGAAGCGAGTAGGCAAGCATCTGCTTCATCAGCTTTCTGTCCAGTCTGAAGCTGAGCTTTGCAAAGTCCGGGATGAAGAGGAGGCCGCACACGACACAGCTTATGAATATGGCGAATATCACATAGCTGAAGTCCGGTGTCTGAGGGATGAAGGTCAGAAGCCATCTGCACGAGTCCACATTCTTCGGGAACCACAGGAAGAGGAAGAGGTTGGCCGCCGTCTCGGTAATGATCTTCACAGTCTTGAATATGGCGAACTTCATAGCCTTGTTCTCCTGGCGCAGCTTGGCAAAAAGAATGGCTGTGACCGCATCCAGGGCAAGGATTCCACCCATATACATTATGCAGGATCCGTAGCCTTCATATCCCAGCCAGGAGGCTATCGGGCCCGCGAAGGCTATCATAAGGGCCAGGAAGGAGGCGCTGACTCCGAAGACTGTGACAAAGGCACTTGAGTAGACCTTTTTAGGGTCCACCCCTTCTTTGTTTGCAAAGCGGAAACAGCCTGTCTCAAGTCCGAGCACAAGCACCACCTGCAGGACTGCGATGTAAGCCATAAATTCCGTCACCACTCCATAGCTTTCCGGAGAAAGGACTCTTGTGTAGATCGGAACAAAAAGAAAGTTTATGATACGCGCCAGAATAGTGCTCAGACCATAAATGACGGTCTGTCCGGCCAATTGTTTGAGTGGATTTGCCATAATGAGCGCAAAAATAACTATTTTTGTCGGGATATCCGTATCAACAAGACTTAAGTACAGATCATATGAAACGTATTACATCAATAATCATCATTGCTGCCGCACTTGCACTGACATCTTGCGGACCACGTTCGGGAAGGGATGCGGCATCAGCACAGAACGACAGCACAGCAACAGCTACAATGGAAAAGAAAATGATTGAAGAGCCCGAATTCGACATCGTCACAAGCAAGGGCACAATGAGAATCAAGCTTTACAGCCTTACACCAAAGCACAGGGACAACTTCGTGAAGCTTGTAAATGAGAAGTATTATGACGGCGTACGCTTCCACAGAGTCATCGAGGGCTTTATGATCCAGACCGGAGACCCTTATTCACGCGACACTGCAAAGGTAGACCTTTGGGGTCAGGGAGGACCTGACTACACTGTTCCTGCTGAGTTCGTAAACCAGTACTGGCACAAGAAGGGTGCTATTGCAGCAGCACGCAAAGGCGACCTCGCAAACCCTAAGAAGGCATCATCAGGCTCACAATTCTACATCGTTCACGATGAGAATGCCTGCCTCCACCTTGACGGACAGTATTCAATCTTCGGTGAGGTCATCGACGGTCTCGAAGTGATCGACAGGATCGCGACTGTAGAAACCGACTACTATGACCGTCCAATGGAAGATGTACTCATCGAATCGATCAGACCTGTCATCACTGAGCCTGCGACAGCTCCAGCAGACGCCACTGCAACAGAATAATTATGACCAGTCTTAAAGGAAAATTCAAATATATATTCTTCGACGCCGACGACACATTGTGGGAGAACGAACAGTTCTTCCGCGATGCGGAGGCGAAGTTTATCGAACTCCTGGCCGACTACACCACCCCGGAGGGAGTGCAGCATATGCTGTGGATGAAGCAGGAGGAGAACATCCCCCTCTTCAGCTACGGTTCCAAGACCTATCTCATAGGTATGGCGGATGCCGCAATGGACCTGTGCGGAGGCAACCTGCCGGAAAAGATATATTACGGAATAAAGGACATCATCAAGGAACTTGCTTTCCACGAGCTTCACATCATTGACGGAGTCGTGGAGACCCTGGAGGCCCTCAAGGACCATTATACAATGATCGTAGCAACAAAGGGAGACACGCTGGAGCAGATGTCCAAGTTCCGCTCATCTGGACTCGAAAAGTACTTCCACCACTGCGAGGTAATGGAAAACAAAGATGAGAAGAACTACCTTGAGCTTGCGGCAAAGCACGACATCGCACCGGAGGAAATCCTGATGATCGGCAACTCAGTAAAGTCGGACATCGCTCCGGTAGTAAAGCTCGGAGGATGGGCCATCCACACCCCTCACGACGTAGTCTGGGTGCACGAAATGATGGATATGCCCGAGTCCGACAGAATCATAGAAGTACGGAACATCCGGGAAATAATACCGATGCTCATATAAAAAACAACTTTTTTATCCTTCCCTCATCGGAATGGCACAGAATTCGCAATAAACTTAAACCGAATAGTTTTTTCATAGGTTAAGTTTTAGGTTAGAATTGCAGTGGCCTTCCGATGTGAATCGGGAGGCCACTATCCATATAAAAAACACAACCTTTTAACCATATGAAACACTGGCCAACATCCACCTCGTCAATGCCTGCAATTGCAGCACTTGCACTACTTGTCTGGAACGGTTCGACCATAATGTGGCTGCCTTGCCTTGCGACTGTAGCAGCCATCATACTCATCCACACGCTTGTAAACCGTTTCTGCGGCGGCAAGTGTGCAGACGATCCTAAAACCCCTTTCATCATAAAGTCTCTGATTAATTGGGTGCTGTTCATAATACTTCCGACCGTCTTAGTCTCTTATGCAGCCATCGGTGCAGTGCAGTGGATTGTACTCCTGGCGACTCTGCCGGTGGGCTTACTTTCAGACACAGCGCTGAACAGCAACATCAAGCCGGAAACCAAGTGGCAGGCCTGTTTCTTCAATATCGAGATGCTGCTTCCATTCATATGGACAGGCGTGCTGTCTATGTGCAGCCTGCTTCCTGTGTCAACCATAATCATATTCCTCTCTATTCCAATGGCTATCGGCTACGCAAAGAGACCATTGGATTCACACGCCGGTGACAAGATCATCGTAGAGGATCTTCACGAGAAGACAGTATATTTCCAGATAACATTCACCATTTTATTCGTCGTGTCGCTTATTGTCGACAAATTATTCTAAGTTTCTGTAGTTTTCCGGCCATTGCTGCGTCTAATTGACAAAAAACAAGCAGATGGACACATTGGAATTGGATTTTGCACAAGTTGTGCGGGAACATAAGGGGACGATATACACAGTCTGCTATATGTTCTCAAAAGATGAGGATGAGGTTGCCGACCTCTTCCAGGACATCCTTATAAACCTATGGAAAGGCTTTTCTAAATTCAGAGGAGAAAGCAACATAAGGACCTGGATTTACCGGGTAAGCCTTAACACCTGCATCTCCTCGGACCGAAAGAAGAAACGCAAAGGCGAGACTGTACCCCTTGATATGAACATCAATCTCTTTGATGACAGTCAGGAGGATACGAAGCAGATCAGAATGCTTCAAGGCAGGATAAGCAGACTCGGTCCCTTTGACAGGGCTATCGTACTCCTGTGGCTGGAAAATCTCAGCTATGACGAGATCGGAGCCATTGTGGGCATCACCGCCAAGAACGTTTCAGTACGTCTTTTCAGAATAAAGGAACAACTAAGGAATATGTCAGACGAAAAATAATATGGTTATGGAAGACAACAGAATAATATCACAGGAACTCGAGGAGATGCGTTCTCAGATAAGTCTGCTCAAGGACAAGCTGGAGAAACAGGCAATAGTGAATGCAGAACACATCAAGCGTTCAGTCAGAAGCAAGATGTCGGAAATCAACAGAACTGTAACAGCAACTATCTTTATCGGCACCTTTGCACTTATCTACTGCACCTGGTTTTTTGCCTCACAGGGCTGCTCTATCGCCTTTACTTGCGGAACAGGCATAATGCTGGCTGTATGCCTGGCACTGACAATCATCCAGAGGATCAATCTTGGAAAAATCGATTTCTCTCAAGGCAATATCGTGGAGACAGCAAGAAGCCTCAGCAAGGTAAAGACCCACTATCAGGAATGGTATAAGGTCGCAATACCTATGATTGTCGTGTGGCTGGCCTGGCTGATTTACGAAATGTCCGGAATCCTCGGCTGGGAAAGCCCTTTAGCGATCGGCTTCTACTGCGGGGCAGGCATCGGAGTCATCATCGGAGGAATCACAGGCTCACGCATCAACCGCAAGATCATAGGCAAGGCCACAGAAATCCTCGCCCAGATCGAAGAACTGCAGAGGGAATCATAGCCCCAGTATCGCAGAAGCAGTAATGCCGAGAGTCACACAAAGACGTCTGGCAATCTTCAAAGACGGTTCAGCCCTTCCTGTTATAAAATCATTTATACGGGAGGGGCTGACTCCTATCTCCCTTGCAAGTTCCTTCTGGGTCATTTTACGCTCTTCCAATGCCAGATCTATCAGTTCCGCAATAGTGGGCTTGTCAATAGGATAATTCAGAGTCTCATATTCGATGACGATTTCAGAAAGAAGAGAAAGTTCAATTGCAGAACTATCTCTTTCTGAAGTCTGCCCATCTACAATCGGAAGCAGTTCCTCTATGCGCTTAAGGGCAAATTCGTATTGTTGTGCTGTTATATTCATACCATCCTCCTGTTTCTATATATTCTGGCAATCTATTCTATCGTATTCCTGGTGGGTTCCGACAAATCTGATATATACATATCCTATGACGAACTTGATGACGACCACCAGGCGATATCGGTTCCCTCTGATATTGAACACATAATGCTGATTACCTACATAATCCACCGAGGGGAAATCGACTTTCATATCCCCGAAATTCTTCCACTGCGAATTAAGAGCAATATGGTACCAACGCTCCAGAGCCACCTTGGAATCCTCACGCCCTGGGGTGTCAAAGAACTCCCTCAACATTTTATGTGACACAATCCTCATAAAACAAATCTCCTGCAAAACTAATAATTATTTTGAATTTCAACACTAATACGACTAAATATATTGCCACACAGAATGAGACTATTATATGTGCGATATCCGAAGCCGATCAGTATCGAAGACAAATGTCTTCTCAAAAACTATAACAAACAAGAGAAGAAAGCATATTTTGCTTTTTCTTTAACAAAGATTTTCTCTTTTTTTAAAGTTTTGTCTTTTTTTTAAAAGTTTCTTTTAAGATTTCGCGCCGAAGCCTTGGCATTTCTAGACGGAAAGACGGGAATATAGTGAATGTAATACACAAAAGAAGGTGACTAATCAATTTAGCCACCTTCTTTATATGAGGATATTTCAAATCCAAATTAGTCAGCGAGTGAGATTCTCTTGAATGTAACGACCTTAGCCTCAGCGTCTGCTGCCTTAACTACGTCCTTTACAGAAGTCTTACCGTCACCCATCTGATAGCCCTGCTCCTCGAGAGTCTGCTCCTTGAAGAACTTCTGGAGACGACCCTTAGCGATGTTGTCGATCATCTGAGCAGGAAGGTTTGCTGCCTTCTCTGCAGAAACAGTCTTGATGATCTCGCGAGCCTGAGCTGCCTGATCAGCTGTGATCCATCCCTTAGCCTGGTTAGACTCGATGTGATCCTCGCTGTCAACGTGAGCTGGGTTGATACCTGCCTTTGTGAGAGCTGCATCAACTGCCTTCTTCACGAGCTCCTCCTTAGTCTTCTCGACAGCTGTCTTGAGCTCAGTGTCGATAACTGACTGAGGAACCTGATCAGCTGAAACTGCTACAGGGTTCATTGAAGCTACCTGCATTGCAACACCCTTTGCTACCTGAGCGTCGAACTCCTTGTTGAATCCAACAAGAGCAGCGAGCTTACCAGTTACGTTGTGCATATAGGCAACGATGTAAGGAGCCTCAACGAGTTCGTAACCTACGATCACGTGCTTCTCACCAGTCTTACCTGTCTGCTCAGTAACTGCAGCCTCAACTGTTCTTCCGTCAGCGAGAACGCAACCCATAAGGGCGTCCTTGTCTGCTGGGCAAGAAGCGATAGCTGCCTCTGCGATAGCCTCTGCGAGTGCCACGAACTCAGCGTTCTTAGCTACGAAGTCAGTCTCGCAACCGAGTCCGATAACGATAGCCTTGCTGCCGTTTACCTTAGCGATAACGCGGCCCTCTGAAGTCTCGCGGTCAGCACGCTTTGCTGCAACGAGCTTACCTTTTTCGCGGATGATTTCCTTAGCTCTCTCGTAGTCGCCGTTAGCCTCAACGAGAGCCTTCTTGCAGTCCATCATACCTGCGCCTGTCATTTGACGAAGCTTTGCTACGTCAGCTGCTTTAATCTCCATTTTCGATAGA
>JAFZED010000073.1 GCA_017560825.1 Bacteroidales bacterium
CAGGTCTCAACCACACCTGGCGACTCTTATTTTCTGAAATCAGTAGGTTCCTTAATTTCTGAAAACTGTAGGATTAGCTTTTCTAAAAATTGTAGGTTTTGATTTTTCTGAAATCTGCTGAAGCAAAGTTACTGCTTACAAGTTGATGATATTGAAAGCACCCTACATCTATCAAATCCTCAAAAATATCCACTACATCGCATAAAGAATGTTGATGTTATCACAGATACCGATTTTATAGACTATACTTCCATTCAACAAAAAGAGTTGTCCATCATTTATGACATTCTGTATAATGTTCACAAAGACAAATCCGTTGAAGATGTTATATATAGTCACTACGTACAAATCAAGTCGCCCATTAACGCAAAAATCACTCTAAACAAATGGCATCGAATATTTGAGGGTATAGTGTCAAAATTAGAGGAAACCCAAAAGAAGCTTTCCCCCTATATGGTTTATGTAGTAATTCCATTTATAAATGACTACATTCTTTACAACAAAAAAGCGCTAAGCCTACAAACACATAATTTCATAGAGAAGATAGCAAGTACCCAAACAACTCCAAAGACGACCTTTAACCATTCTGAAGGAAATAATGTTTCCCTTCAAGAACTATTCAAACTATCTTCTTTTAATTACTCATGTTCTCGTGTAATTGAGTGTTTTAAAACTGCTGTTGATGCTGTAGAAATATTACAACAATCACCGATAGACAACATAGAAGATGACTTATCTGGCATATCTCATATAGCAAATATAGAGGCCATATTTAGTGGATGGAAGGAGATTCTGGTAGCCAACAGGAATAACCAGCTATCACAGATTATTCAAAAGGAAGCAGATAGAAGACAGCAATTACAAAAAGCCGGTTTTATGGATTCAGATCATCATAAAGACTACCTAGAGCTTTTTGTTTCTCCAAGCCATCTTGCCGTTAAAAGGAAGCTGGATAGCAATGATGGCTCCTTTGTAAAAGATATTCCAAACGTAGAAATGGCTGGAGTCATTTTATGTCTATTAGAACATTGTCATGTAGACCAAAAGATGATTGAAATCATACTACATTATTTAGTTGATAAAATCCCTAAAGGGAGACTATGGAGCAATAGGCACTGGTCAACATCTTATACTTACTTACACAATCGGTACAGTAGAATGTTCAACGATGAGAGGAACAAATCCATTCAGAGTATTCTAGATGAATATGGGATAAAATTTAATGTTAAAAAATATTATGATGCATTGCCTAGAGGATAGAGAGATAATGGTATCTAATCTCTCCCTCCCATCGTCTTCCAAAAAAACTAACTAATTTGGACTTCCTAATATAATTCACTAATAGCAGAAAGTGCCTCATAGCGCTTTCTGCTATCGTTTTCTTCTTCCGAATCGTTTACGCATCAATATTTTAGAAGTGCACACTGATAGATTTTCGTAATTATTTTCAGATTTTTCTCGTTTTTCAAAGCACAATACGGGCAAAGATCAACAAGGCCATCAGCCACACATAGATTTTAACGCAAAACCTTACACAGAAAAGTCAGCTGCTAGTGTCAACAAGTTTTTAAGATAAAAACCTGTGCGAAAGATCACCTGTTACGGCTGCAGAAAAAGCTTCTGGCAAATTGACTGGATACTCCTGAGTCCCGCCAGAGGCAATGTTCAAAGTTTTTAAGTAAAAAACTTAGAGTCGAGGTTCCTGGGATAGCAGCCGCACAACCAGTAAATTTTCGATAATACCCGGATCGAGTCTGGATCAGCTCTGGTTACGAAAGTTTTTAAATAAAAAACTCTTGCCTCTTATGTAGCTGATCGCTACTGTTGGCCAATACCATTAGAGGGTATGGTCAGAAAATAGGTGTATTCAAAAAATGATTTTAGAGCATATTTGATGTAGTTCAAACATATTGACAGCAAGACTTCAGTGTGGTCTATTTTATCAAAGATATTATTGCATATCTTCCGGATTTTCAGTATATTAGCTATAGAAATACACAAAACATGAAGACAGCAGTTATATACGCCAGAGTCTCCTCTACTGGAGATAGGCAGACGACAGAACGTCAAATCGCAGACCTAAAGAAGTATATCGCCATTAACGATATGGAGTTGATAGAGGTATTTGAGGAAAAAATGAGCGGAGCAAAAGAAAATCGCCCCATATTGAATGAATGCGTTGAGTATTGCATATCTAACCAAGTGCATTCTCTATGCGTCAGTGAAATCAGCAGACTTGGTAGATCCACAAAAATAGTTGTGAACACTATTGATGAACTGACAAAGGCTGGAGTAAATGTCTATATTCAGAACCTTCCACTTTGTACCCTCAATGAAGATGGGCAACCGAATCCGATTTCAAAAATGCTCACTGCCGTACTTTCATCATTTGCCGAGATCGAGCGCGATAACATAAAGTACCGGCTAAATTCAGGCCGTGAACTTGCATTAGCAAAAGGGGTTAAAATGGGCAGAAAAGTAGGAAGCATAAAGACAAAGGAGAAGAAAGCCGAAGAGTACGCAGGAGTAATCAGGTCACTGAAAAAAGGGAACTCACTTCGTGACACAGCCAGATTGTGCGACGTATCACTATCTACTGTTCAGAGAGTTAAGCGAGATTTCGGTCTATAAAATTTGAGCAGAAGATTTGGAGGTAATGAAAAAATCCTTACCTTTGTGACGTCATGGATTATGACAACTTTTGGAAACAAGATACAGGTGTCTGACCCTACGGATACCTGTTTTCTTTTTTCTATAGAACTCTAACCGAGGAGACGTACTACTGCAACACTCCGAAACGATTCGTTCACATTCCAAAAGTATAATCCATGAAAAAGCGAATCGCATTTCCGATTGTTAAGGTTACTACGAAAGTCGTGGTCCTTAAACAAGTCAAGGTGAAAGCGTACACACGCACTCGCTTTGGCAAGAAAGAGATGGTACGGTCACATCTGAGTGGGCGTAGGGTAGCCCAGACAGAAACAACCGTAACCGTGTCTAAGTAAGGCACTAACTTCTTTCCTCCTCGGTTTTTACCTTAAAAACTGCCCACTTTTACCCTGTGGATCATGAAATTCGAGGCGTCAAAACAGTGACAAAACAGCAAGTTTTTTAGTTAAAAACTTCTATGCCCATCTTTCTGACTCAAAATTTTCAGGATTTCTTTTCGATTTTTTTCAATTCTTTTCGCAGTATTTTTATGGTCTTTTTTTCAAGAATTCCCCTAAAAAAACTTCTGCAAAATCGGTCAAAACGGCAAATCATTATCTTCAGGATTATCCTCCTTACGCTTGGGTAGATCAATAGGCTCAATTTTCACAGTCTGAGGGCCCTGATTCCCATGTGGTCGAACATGTATGGTACAGCGTTCTGGTATGTGATGAATTAAGCGAAGTGAACGGCAATGCTCGAAAGCCTCGTCACTGATATAGATATACTTATTATTCAGCGTTATCTCCTCAACTGTATCACTCATAACTGCATACGGATAGATACCCTCTACAGATTCAGGGAAGATAATATGCTTTACATTCGGACAATTTCGTTCATTGAACACGTCATATCCTATCGATCTAACGCCAGATGGGACATAAATTATCTCTTCGACTGAAAGGCACATACGCACTCTATTGTCGACCTTAGAAATAATGAAGTCACCCTCTTGCCTAAAGAGATCACTATTAAAGTCTACGACCACCTTACCAGTCGTTTCAACTATGACAGATTTACCCTTCTCCAGCATTTCCAATAGTTCATAATCATACGAACAAACACGCTGGTAATAATGTCTGAAAAACCTCTCCATTTCTGTTAATTTTTAGTCTCCATTTCGCACACCTTTACACCATCAAACGTATATCCTTGAACAATACCATATCTGCCATCCTCATTGTAGTTATACGAATCCATGATTATCAGATTGTCATCACAAGTAACTCCAAGGAAGTCTCCACTGGAAGGCAGATGTATTAAGGAATCCACCCCAAGTTGAAACACAAACGAATGACAGACAGTGTAATTGGATACATCCTGAATAAGTAATGTCAAAGGCTCACGAGGATAGGACAAGATATGAACCTTGCTAACCGCAAAGAGAGAATCTTTATGCACTAGTGTAGACACGCTGTCTGAAGCAGAACCATATACACAATGGCCCGCGTATAATTTCAATAACGAAATTTCTTTCCTTGCCTCCTTATCAAAGGCAAAGAGTTCCATCTCGTTAAGCCTTATCTGCCATCTTTCATCTTCTACAAGAACTCTAGAGTAACCGTCATTCTTGCAAGAACAAAAATACAACAAGCACAAGGCAAGCATATATACACATCTATTCATATCATGTCTATATAACTAAATCCCCAGAACCAAGTCTGGGGACTAGTTTGTATAATTGATTTTTCAAAGACTTCTGCTTAATAGCGTCCTGACATTCCGTTTACAATTGAATAATCTCCGCCATCTGTTTCGACATGAATACAATCGCATCCATCCCTGTCTTTATCCCAATATGCTCGTCTAATTTTATAACCATGACCATCCCAAGTTCCGCCAGACTTCTCTCCATCAGGGGAAAAATAAATCAGACTATCCCTTTCTTCGCTTATAAAAATAGGGCCACCCACACAATTCCAAAAACTAATGTGATCAGTATCACGATAGAGAGTGCAAAGTTCATTATTTGTCATAACAAAATACGCTTATCCGTGTCGCGCACAACTTTTAAAATGGAACATTGTTAGTCATTATTCCGAGGTGTTATTAATTTTGAGTTAATGTAAATTTAGCATACGTTGAGGTTGCAATCTGTTTATAGGACGAATCCTCTTTCAGCCATATAACACAGTAGCATTTTAGTTTATGTTCTCCGACAGGTAGCACAAATTCATTATACGGAACAAATAATGTTAAATCTGTAAAACAAGATGTTTTATAGATTAAATTAATTTTAGTACTAATCGCCAACTGTCCATCTGATGAAGTATTTTTATCTGTTCTACCTTTGACATCAGCCCCGTTGTCATATACAAAGTATAATGAACACAATCCCTCACAACCTTGTAAATTCTTGACTTCGAAGTCAACGATGGCATTCATTCCCTGTACACCATTCTTATTAACACCGTGTTCAAGCCTAATGTCCTTAAAACTTCCTTTTGATTTCCCAGACGACGCAGTATTAGTAGTTGTAACCTCTGTTTCTTCAGACATCTCATCAACAAAATCCGATATTTGAGGTACAACAAACAACACAACGGCAGCAATAGACACCACTGCTAAACAACCATAACCAGCTCCATTGAGTTCCATACTGATTCACTAAAATATCCCACGAATAATTACCATTCTACTTCTCCAATCCTCGTCCAATTTTCAGAATTGCAATCTGGACAGAGATAATGAATCGTATCATCTTTTTTGAAAAAAATCAAGAAGTCATCACCTCTCTCTCTCCACTTTTCAGCACAAGATTTACAATAAATTGTTCCACAATCACGACATCTAAAAATAGTATTTTCGCCCCTTGCTCCGCAATTAGGGCAATGAGTATAATATGCCATAGTTAATGAATTTAATTGTTATCAATATACAGTTTTACACTAGGATTACCTACCAATAAACCACGCTGTCAATTTCTTTTAGTTTCCCATCTTCGTATTTAAATTCAACCTTTTCCGCACGCAGAAACCCAGTTTCATCATCAAATGACCTATCCGCCTTAATTGTAGGATATTCAAACACAAGTTCCTGCAATACAGCATGTTCCCTAGACACTTCAAATGGTATATTATTGCCATAGAAGTCGTACACTTGTATTCCCGAATCCCCCTTAGTAATGACAAGCTTAAATACTGGATTTATCTCAATAGACGAAAATCCACAAGCACTGGCTATATTCAATAAAGCCTTGACCATATTCTCCACAACAAAATACGCTTATCCGTGTCGCGCACAACCATTAAGAATTAAAATACATATAATTCATGACTCTATGATTGTCTTTATCACACAAAGTACAATAGACGCAGTGGCTGTAACTGAACCCATGATAGAGTTTGCATAAACTAATTTCTTTTTGAATACCTCGTAATCAGGCAACCTCCAATAGTCACGAGGTGCAACAGTCATTCCCTTACTAACTGAATATCCCCAAAAGAATCCTGCCAACCCAATGATTCCACCAAGGCCACAGCACCACGAAAGCGTCCATAGGTATATGTCCGCAATCAACCAGCCTAGAATATTGCCCAACAATACAAATGCTTTTATGAGCCTCATAATTAGAACGATGCGAACATAAATACATTGAATATACTACACCCTAGGGTCAGTAACCATTCCCATATTTTAGGCGAACCTGTAACAAGACAGACTATTACACCCACTATAGCTACTACCGCCATAATTGCACTTACCAAAGCCAATACTCTCGCAATGGAAATCTTTCCATTCTTTTTCTTCAGCCATTTCACAAGATTGTCGAACCCAGTTAACTTAGATGGAGATGACGTTGTTGACAAAACGAAAGACCCTGCACGACGAGCATTAGATTTTACAACACGTGTCTGCTTTGAGTTTACCTGCGCTGAAGCATTAACAGGTTGGGACTGAGCTGCGACAACATGAGCTGGCGCAGGTGTCACTTCTGGCCAGTCCTTCTCCTTTGAAATCTTTCCGGAAGCAAGAGCAACCTTTTTCAAGGTCTCAGACACAGCATCTTCTCTAAAACCACCAACCTGCACAGTATCCGCGATTATTGTCTTTATCTCAAACTGCAAATCGTGCCCTTTCTTAGTAGATTCAAGTAATCGTCTGACTTGACCAGAACGAATCAACTCACGCATAATTGTTCTGGTTGATGGTTCTTCTTCCTTAAATGCTCCGAGATCTTCCAGCATCCCCAATAATGCAGGACTTAGAAGGGCATCTCTACCTTGCTCTCGTATTATAAAACTTATAGTATCTTGTAAATTCATAAACTGCACTTGTTATGTTTTCAAAACTAATCGTCTATTATAGCCATCAACAGCAATACAATTCCTCCTGCTATGACGCTTCCTAAAAGAGTCCACCCCCATACTGATATGTTCGCAGACTCATAAATCCAGCAACAGAATACAGCAAACAATGACACAACAGCCAGTATCGCACACAAGATTAATGTAATAGCACAGACCCCATCCCAATCTAATCTCTTAACTAAAGATATTCTTTGTTTCTTTGATTTCTTGCGCGCTGATGCATTGTGTTTAGAAGTTTGTGACACATTAGGCAGATTCACTCTCTGCTCAGATATTTTTGGCCACTCGTTCTCCTTCCTTATCTTACCAGAAGCCAGTGCTATTTTCTTTAGAGTATCAGAAACTGTTTCGTATCTAAATCCGCATGCATCCGCAGTAGCAGTTATTATGGACTTTATCTCAAATTGTAGGCTTGTTCCCTTCTTAGACGATTCTATTAGTTTGCGAACCTGGCCCGTACGCACCAACTCACGCATTATGATCTTGGTGGCTGAATCTTCACTACTAAACGCACCGAGGTCATCAAGCCAACCGATGAGCGCAGGACTGGATAATATTTCTTCACCTTGTTCGCGTACCAATCTCTCTATTGTCTGTTGAAGGCCCATATCCCTATACTATAATTCATCATTCCCATATCCATAGATTCGTTCCGCTCTATCAGTATGCCGGTATATCCATGCGCTTGCGCTTGCATGTCCTCTTTGAGCAGCTCGACTCAGCCACATTATGCATTTCTCTCGGCTTCTAATCATGAATCCAATAACAGAATCCTCATCATACATGGTTTTGTAGAGAATTCCCGTTTGATACATACCTTCAACATGTCCCAACCTGGCTGACCATTTATAGTATCTCAACGCCTTTCGGCTATTTCTTGATACACCATAACCTTGATGATACATCTTTCCTATCACAAACAAAGACTCTTTATCTTTCTGCATCGCTCCATTCATATACCACTTAAAGGCAGTTTCATAATCCCCTTTCTTAAAGTGATAAGTTCCCTTAGAACAAGATTCATAGGCAGATATGTTTGGTTCTGGCTGAATCATTCCAAATCTTACAATTTGCACAAACTTAGGCCAAACATTTTTCCGAAAATGCTTGAATGCTTTAGATATATCGTCTTTCGTTAAACCTTTCATCGTGCTATTCTTGATTTTCAGTTACATCTTCTTGTTCCTTAATGGCTATGTAAGCGTCAACATCAATCAATCCCGCCAATGACATATCGTCTTTACTTCCAACTGAGCTTAACTTTGGCAAGAACTCTTCAAGACGAGCCATAGTGCTTTCTTTACCTTCTTCTACAAAGACCTTTGTAAGTCCTGCGAAATAACCTTGTAATCGTTCTGGGGCCACCTCATAATCACCATAAGAATCTTCTATGCCATCACTACAACAGATTATTGCAATTGGAAAATTTCCTGTTCCATCGAAAGCATATCTGAAATATGGTAGAGGATAACTATTACATAATGATGTTGTCTGATTCTGGAAACATGAGCAATCCCATGGAACAATCTGACGCCATTCCGCTCCATCAAAAGAAGCGAGCATACGACCATCCCCAATATGGAAAGCAAACCAATAATGAGATGTTTGAACGTATGTCATAAGGGTTGTTCCGTATGCCTTAACCAACTTATGATTGCCTAATTTAGATAGTTCATTTTCGCTAAACGGGTTCTGCTCCGCATCTTTACTTATAGCATCAAGCCACTTTTCATATATTGACGAGAATAGAGCCTGAAATATAGCATCCTGTTCATGAAGTCCCTTAATCTGTTCAATAAACTCCAATCTTTGCTTAAATCTCAACACCTCTGATTCCGTCATCTCAGATTCATCCTTTGACGGAACATCAGAATATCTCAATGACTCATCGACTTCACGCGCAGTTACATCACCTTTCGTACCAATAATCCAATCTAAATCCAGGTCCTTTCCATCTTTAGGAAAGAATGCCTGAACTGCTTGCAAAGTGATTTCACCAGCAAGACGTGAACCCACATCGCTTCTTACATAAGTATCACTACCATGTCCGTCACAGACAACTAGGACTACCGCATCAGGGTCCTCCGACTGCCACGCAATCGAATAGTCCTGACACGGTTTATCATCCTTGATATGACTTGCACCTAATACACTGGTATTGAATACGATTCTTCCAGTCTTGTGCATGTCTTCATTTTTACCAGTTTCCCCAGTCATCAGTGCCCGAATTAGCTGTACTATCGCCCTGGTCGACATTCTGAAGGTCCTCATTTGTCTCAATAGCATTAGTCACACTATCTACCACCTGACTCTGAGTATCTGCAGGGGCAGGAGCTCCATTTGAAGAAACCCCAACAGAAGCAGACTGAGATGCTACCTGAGATGCAGTAACGCTGACAGTCTTGATAATCTTCTTCAACTGGTCTACATTATGCACTGTGAGAACCGCTTCTTTATTGCCTGTAAACTCAGCCAAGACATCCACATTAGTATCTTCGTCACCAACAGCGATTGCCACTTTTACTCCTGCTTTGAACCAAGGATTACCCTTGAGTTTCTCTAGTGGATGTTTATAATCATCAGTAGGCTGACCGTCTGTAATAAGAATGATTGCTGGTGCTCTTGAACCTGTTGGTTCAGCCATAAAGCCACGAGATTTAGATAATTTTTCATTCAACTCGCCATAAGCAGCTCCGAGGCTTGTCAGTCCTCCTGCTTTAAGATCCTGCCACTGGAAAGATTCTGATTCAATAGGCTGAGGATACATCCAATCGATTCCGCTAGAGAACTCAAGAACTGCAACCTTAATCTGTGCATCACTATTATTCTTTGAAATTTCTCCAACATCGTTCAGAGCCTCACGAACGGCTGTGTTAAGAGAAGCGATCTTGGCACCATCCATCGATCCAGATGTATCAACCAAGAAAATGAGGGGCATTACGCGTCTAGGAACAGCATCCAATGCAAAAGGGTCATTTGTTGCCATAATGTTATATTTTTAAGTGATTAAATAAATTCTCCTGTTTCTCCCTGACCAAAGCGGACTTTCAATCCAACCTTTGCAGGCATTCCTTCACCTTTGTTAATGATACGAACACTACCATCTGGAAGCATTGCAGTCCAAGGAGTGTCTGAGGTGTTTTTGATACCGACTGCACCTCCTTTCACGACAACTTCTCCAGCCTTAACATTTCTATCTTGTTCATCTGATATCAGGCATGAATATATTGGCTGTTTCTCCAAAAGAGGAATCGTAAATCTTCCAACCTTTAACGAAGTAGTGCTAATTGGCTTCTGACAATAGATACATCTTGCTCCCTGTCCCATAACATCAACGAATGTATCTTTACCACAGTGCGGACATTTCGCATACATAGAGCGTATCTGAAGTAGTATATTAGTCCACTGCTTATCCATCAATCGTTGGGTCGGGTCCTGTATTGCACTTGAAGAGAAGGTCTTACAAAACGCCTTTCCGAGGAATGAAGGGAATACTCCCCAACGACGGATTACATTATTATGAACTCCTGGCACTGGACGATTCTTTGTATTCGTTGGATCCATGATGAACACCGAGTTGAATCCAAAGAGCTGCTTTGCCATTTCAGGGTTGTTATCGCAAGGACATGACAAATGCCAAGCACCCTCAAAAGGTCTATTCATATAGATGAGGATAAACAAGCATACTGCGAGCGAATAATAATCCGTATATCTATTCGGCATGGTCGTTCCCTCAATAATTTCAGGAGCCATATATCCAGCCTTTCCAAGAATACCCATGCTTGTCTTGTCTGGTGCAACATTATCATTGTCACAAATCAAAACATCACCAGTCTTAGGGTTGATAAAAAAGTTTCCATCATTCATATCCTGATAAGATAGGCCACGGATATGAAGCTTCTGGAATGCAGTACAGATCTGAAGGCATGCGTTTAATTGTGCGTGAACGTCAGCAAACTTAGCATGGGTAAGAATGAATTTACTCATGTCCTCATATCCTTTAGGACGCAAGTCCATCACATAACCAAACGAACTATTAACCTCTTCTGTAACAGCAAGAGGCCATATAAAGTTAGGGGCAGGTGAGCCTGCACGTACATTGTTACACAGATTCTTATGGAATACGGTTCCTGGGTGCTTTAGATACCATTTCAGAGCCATGTTCTGCCCAGACACCTTAACGAGATAGACAATACCCTGTCCTCCACGTCCGAGTTCTTCTTTGATTGTGGCCGTTTCGCCATTAGACAACTTAATAGTTGTCCCGATTTTAAGTTCACTCATGAGTCTTTACTCTTGACCTAGATAGCCAAGAAAACAGCCACTCAACTCCAGATGACATGGTTGATATAAACAAAAAGAAAGTGTGGAGCTGACTTTCGTTTATCCTATCGAAGGTTGTGGAAAGACCCGGTCATGGATAAAACGACACAATACCCCACACCGTAGTAGATATGGAGTATCAAGGCGCAGAATGCACCTATCCCATGTATCTACACGAAGTGAGTGTTGTTCCGTTTCGCCCTTATGACCTTGAAAACTTCCACATTTTCGATAAAGGACTTGCGAAAAACACTTTCACAATATGTACTGTCAAACGGCTATTTTGCCGAAGACCTTACAAATATAACTATTTTTCTTCAACGGACAACACTCACCGGGGCATTGTATCATCACCAAGGTAGGCCTTTGGAAAGGGCAAGACCCACAAAAACCCTTTCGTCCATGAAGAATCAAAGAAGAAAGGGTCACAAAATATCCTTGACATTTGTCAACAATAAAAATCTCAAAGCATCACATATTCAGTATTTTATCAAGAACTTCCACACTCTTTTCTTTTGTAGCCTGAGTAATTGACTTTAAATATCCTTCTGTAGTTCTACTACTTGTATGACCAAGCAATTTTTGAAGCTGCACGACACTACCGCCATTATCTACAAAATATACGCTATATGTATGACGTGCTACATAGGTTGTAATCTTTCTTATTGATATTGCCTCACAAATCGACTCTAAGCCTTTATTCACCAACTTAATCACATCATGTATCTTGTTTAGAATTGCTTTCTCGTCAGCACACGATGACAAATAAGGGAGTATATAATCCTTGGGGTTCTTACGATTAATTTTACCATATTTGTTAAACAAGGCACTTAACTGAGGTGTAAGGGATACTGATATCTGAAGTCCTGTTTTCTTGGTCTTTCTACGCCTAAACAGAATCTCTTTATCTACGATATTTTCATTCTTCAAAGAGAGAATATCTCCAATATTAGCACCACACATCATGACAGAGAGCAAGAAAAAATCCTTCGCAAAAATCTCACTCTCAGACTCTGGAACATATTTAAGAAATTTACTCCATTCGTCCTCCCGAAGAGCAAAATGCTCTCTACCAATACTAGCTAAAGATTGACCTTTAACAACAAACGGATTAGGTTCTTTTGCAAGTCCACGCCTTATACCATCATTATAGATTGCCTTTAACCCGCGCAGATAGATTCGAACGGTGTTTTCGCCACACCCATTTGCCTTTAAATGCGCCATGAATTCCTTAACAAAATCAACATTCATATCAGACAATTTCAAATCTGAACGAAATGAGTATAACTGATTAAGGGCAGTTTTATAGCAACTTTTTGTTTTCAATGCTATATCGGCAGTGTCAAGATATTCATCTGCCAATGATGAGAACAAAGATTTATCCCCAGACTTCCCCTTCAATCTCTGCTTATATAACTTTCCAAAGACAGAGAAGGAAAAGTCTCCAGCAAGTTCATCAATAATTTCAGTTGCTATATCAACAGATCTTTTAGCCTCTTCTAAAGCCTTCTTTGTTTTCTTTAAACGAGGATTATCGAATTCTTCAGGGGTGAGTTTAATATTACTAGATGTCGAGTATGTTCTTTTGTCTCTATCGGCAAGTATTCTAATTTTCAAAAACTTAGGTTCCTCTGAAGCCCTAGAGTCCAAAATCAATTTTATACTTGGTTTTTGATTCATATTATATTATTTCCTTTGTAAGCAAATATACAACAAAAAGACGGTTTTAAAAAGAAAATAACAATATAAGCACCAACGAACGCACCAACGTTTTAAAGAAAACGCAAGAAAGCCTATACGGCACATATATATTATTATATTGTTTTTCAATTGTTTAAAGAATATTCAAGAAACAAGAAGAAAAACAAAGAAACCAAATTCTCTGACTGTTAATCAGAGGGTCCTTGGTTCAAGTCCAAGTTCGGGAGCAAAAGCACTGAATTTCTTCAGTGCTTTTTTCATTATATCTCACGGGTGTCATTTTCTTTTACACCCGTGAGCGCTGATATGCCTTAGACGTGCCTGTAGGTAGGATTGGCACTCATAGGTGTCAGTGGAAAAGACACCCGTGAGATGGACGAAAGACCTATGGATCAAAGTTTAACTAAGAGATAACTCTATAATAGTTTTAGACCTTTCACTATGTCTGCTCTGATTTCCGTCTCACTTTGCTATATTTGTGTCCCAAAACCAAACACACAATGATCAAAAACATACAGACACTTCTTCTCACAACGGCAGCGGCGGCAATGTTGGCAGCTGGCTGTCAGAAGCCGGCAGAAACAACACCGGAACCGGAAGGCGCCGGGACCTGTGTTCCTATTACCCAACCGGATGAGTTCATCATCCTTGCCTGGTATGAAATCATAAACATCAATGCTGACTGCCTTCTTGACGAGATACTGGACCCAAGCACAGAATGGCGACTGAGGAAACTTGCCGAAGCTGGCTTCAACACCTACTTCGACTACCGCCTCGACTCATTGGAAGAGGCTGAAGCCTTGCTGACATTGGGTGACAAGACCGGAATGAATATGATTCTGGAATGCCCTGAGCTACACGATCCGGCCACAACTGAAATGGCAGTAAAAGCGATGTCAGCACACCCGTCTCTATACGCCTACAACATCGACGATGAGCCGGAAGTATATGAATTCCCGACCGTCACAAGCAGAATCAAAGAGATCTACAAGTATGATAAGGAGACCCCTTGCTATGTCAACCTGCTCCCCAACTACGCCTGGGACGAGTGGGTGGAAGAAAGGTATCTTGAAACAGTCAGACACTACCTCAAGACGGTGCCTGTCTCCTTCCTGTCTTTTGACTTCTACCCTGTAGTCATAAATGACGACAACGAAAGAACCTTGAGAGACGCCTGGTACCACAATCTGGAGGACATCCGCACGGCAGCACTTGAAGCAGAGATTCCGATTTGGGCCTTTGCCCTTGCCAAGCCACACGCCAGGTATCCTAAGCCGACACTCGCCGACCTGCGTCTCCAGCAGTTCAGCAACCTGGTCTATGGAGCAGTAGCATTCCAGTACTTCACAGCAAGAACCATTGTGTGGAAGAACTCCATCACAGAAATATACCCTTTAATAAAGCAGGTCAACGAGGAGCTCAAACAGATGGAGGGCATCTTCCTCGGAGCCGACATCAAGGATATATGGCATACCGGCAGCCAGATTCCGAGGGGCACCAAGGCACTCGCAGCCTGCCCGGAGGGCATATCGAAGCTTAATACCGGCGACGAAGGAGCAGTGGTTTCATATTTCACCAACAACGGAAAGCAGTACATCGCAATAGTAAACAGAAGCTGCACAGAGTCAACAACCCTTGAAATCGAGTTCACCGGCACTGCCTCCCACGTAGCAAAAGACGGCACTGAAACTCCAGTCGAGCCGACCTACGACATAGAGCCTGGAGACATAAGGATATTCACCTGGAAGTAACCCCATCAACAGACACCCAAAACACCTTGACAATATGAAGAAGCCATTGAGAATCATTGCCGTCACAGCAGCTGCAACAATGCTGGCCGTATCCTGCGGAGTCGTTTCATTCACCGGAAGAAGGCAACTTCTGCTGTTTTCCGACAGCGAGATCACGGCATTGTCAGATCAGTCATATTCAGAATTTATGAGCACCGCAAAGATATCCAGGGATATGGAAGCGACGCAAATGCTGAACAGCATCGGTGACAAGATGGTATCAGCCCTGGAGGCATATATGAACTCACACAAGATGGGAAGCGCCCTCAAGGGCCTGAGTTGGGAATTCCAGCTGGTCGAATCCGACCAGGTCAATGCTTTCTGCCTGCCTTCAGGAAAGATCGTATTTTATGAAGGTATATTGAAATATGCTGACACTCCTGACTACATAGCAGTGGTAATGGGACACGAAATGGCCCACGCGATAGCCAGACACGGCAACGAAAGGATGAGCCAGCAGTCAGCTATGAGCATAATCGGAAACGCAGCAAGCGAGATAATCGGCTCCAAGAAAGGGTCAACCGTCCAGGCCCTCTTCGACCTCGGATTCGGAATAGGATCACAGGCAGGCCTTCTGCTCCCATATTCCAGAAAGCACGAATACGAAGCCGACAAGATCGGTATGTACATAATGGATCTTGCCGGCTATGATGTAAACGCAGCTCCCGCATTCTGGGAAAAGATGCTCGCAGGCAAGTCAGGAAGCACAAACGACTTCCTGAGCACTCACCCGAGCGACTCCAAAAGAATAGCCGCCCTGAAAGAAGCTATCAGAACAAAACCGGAACTCTAGGCTTCCGTCAATACAGCTGCTTAATCAGGCTGTTCATCTTCTTGCGCAATCTTGTGAGCACCGGGAGAAGGACAATCATCTGGAAGCAGAGGATACCGAAACTGAGTCCGGCGCTGAAATCTGTCAGCCAATGCGAGAAGACGCTCTCCGGCAGATATCGTCCGAGAGGATTGAGAATCAGATAAGCAATGGCCACAATCACGGTCAGGCCTATGAAACTTCTCAGATGGAAGTTGAAGGCCTTGCTGGTCAGCTGCAGCTTTGCCACAGTGTTGCCTTCTGTTTCAAAAGGACCGTCAGCACTTTTGCGCTTCCAGTAGATCTTGCTCTTCCACTGATGGACAAAGGAGTCACCGCAGGAGTTGCGGAACACGACATAGTCTTCACCCACAGCAGATTTCTTCTCGTCGAAATCTATCTGATAAATGAATTCTCCCGGCTGGCAAGCCTTGAATCGGTAAATGACACCGTTAGTGTGCCAGAAACCCCAGCCTTTTGCGCTTTGTTCGTTCAGCCACGCCTCCTCCTTATCGAAGTCGACGAACCATCTGATGAGAATCTTGCTTGTTTTCATCGCTATATTCCTATTTAATATATTTCCTACCATTTTCCACGAGCTCTTCCAGACGTTCCAGTTCCGCCTTCAGCACTTCCTTTCCCGCATCTGTTATCTGGTACTGCTTGCGCCTTCCGTCCTGTCCCTCCGATTCACCATACGGTGTGATCCAACCCTTCTCAAGAAGATTGGACAGGGCACCATACAAGGTTCCTGCAGAAATGCTGAGCCTTCCATTGCTCAACGACGAGGTCTGCTGCATAATTCCGTAGCCGTGAAGAGGCTCCTGCAAAGCCAGAAGGATGTAATAAACCGCTTCTGTAAGCGCTGTGTTCGAGTTTCCCATATTATTTCGCCATTCGTTATATCGGTTACCGATACAAAGGTAGACGATATATTTCAAACAAACAAATTATTTGTGATATTTGTAGTCAAAAGAACTAAAAATGAAACGTCTGTACTGTATTCTCGCCGCTCTCCTCTGCATAACAGCTTGCCAAGCTCAAGACAAGGAAATCAAGACTTTCTCCATTCTCGGAGACTCCTACTCCACTTTCGACGGCCACATTCCCGAAGGCAATGCCTGCTGGTACTTCAGCACACCTCAGGGAGACAATGACGTCACCTGCGTAGAGCAGACCTGGTGGCACCAGTTCGCAAAGGACAGCGGACTTGAACTGATCCTGAACGAGAGCTACAGCGGCTCTACGATATGCAATTCAGGCTACGACGGCGCAGACTACAGCGACAGGGCATTCACAACCAGGATGTTCAAGGTTGCAGAAGGCAAACCTGACCTTATAATAGTATTCGGAGGCACAAACGATTCCTGGGCCAACTCCCCTATCGGCGAGCTCCAGTTCGACAGATGGTCATCCGAGGATATGTACAGCTGCCTTCCATCCTGCTGCTTTATGCTGAACTACCTCACGATGGCGGCACCTGAGTCTGAAATCATCTTCATCATAAATTCCGAACTCAAGGACGAGATTACAGCCGGCATAGCCGAAGCCTGCGACCATTACGGAGTGCACTGGCTCCTGCTCAAGGATATAGAAAAGAAATGGGGACACCCCAGCATCAAGGGTATGTCCCAGATCAACGAGCAGCTGAAGGCATTTCTGGCTGAGAGAGTCTGCGCCAAATAGAGACAGTACGGGCAGCCTCAGCCACGTCGTGTACACGAAGGATGGTTGCGCCGTGGTTCAGAGCGTGAAGATGGAGAAGCTGGGTAGCCGGAAGAGACTCCTCCGGAGTTATGCCCAGGGCCTTGTAGACCATACTTTTACGGGAAACTCCCACTAAAAGTTCCGGATAGTCCAGCCTTGAGAGATCCCTCATCAGAGCATAATTCTGCTCCAAATTCTTCGCAAAACCGAATCCCGGATCCGGAATCCACCGGCTGATTCCGTGCTCCTTTGCCTTCAGGCCAAACTCCCTGAAGTACTGCGCGACTTCCCCTGCGACGTCGTCATATACACACCTGTCCTGCATATCCTCCGGCGTCCCTTTCATATGCATAGCTATATACGGCAGGCCCAGACGACCGACTGTCGGCAACATCAGCGGATCCATATTTCCGGCTGATATATCATTTACGATGAAATCGCCGATAAGGTCATATGTCCGTTCAACGACCGACGCCCAATAGGTGTCAACCGATATAGGGATATATGGATATGCCTCCCTTACGGCCCTGAGGGCCGGCTCCAGGCGTCGCCACTCCTCGTTCTCGCCTACCGGCTTCGAACCAGGGCGGGTGGAGCAGGCACCGAAATCGATGATTGTAGCACCTTCAGATATGAACTGACCGACCCTTGTGACTACTGAATCCAGGTCACAGCGGCTTGCAGCATAGAAAGAGTCATCAGTCAGGTTGACGATGGCCATTATGTCGATGTGCTTTCCCCCGGTCATATCAGAGAAGAAGCATTATAGCAAAGACATACAGGAGGAATCCCTGAAATGTGAGAGAACGGGAGGTAATCGTATCTATCTCAGTTTCAAATGAATCCGAGCTGCTGAGTTCCTTCAGCTCCGCCTCGCCCGGCACAGCCCTGCGGGCCCATTTGCGGACGATGGTTCCGTCATTGAGATAGGTCACACCTCCGTTGGAACGGTTAAGGGTAATGATAGTCTTGTAGTCCGAGAAATACACCCATTTGAGGATGTCAGTCTCTCCAGCCTCCGCAAGATCAGGAATGACGCTTTCTGAAGAAGGAGCAAGCAGAAGGAGAGGAGTAAAGCCGAACTGCTCCACAAGTCTCAGTTCCTGCGCGGTCTTCTTCCAGAAAGCCGGCTTGACCTGTGTGTCATACACCGAAACCAGCATAACGCGTCCGTCAGCCACAAGTTCATCGCGGTACTGTCCGTCAGCATCCGTAATCGACAGAGGCATCCTTTCAGAAACACCTTCTTTCATCCTGGTCTGGGCCTCTATGAAGGTCCAGGTAGAATCAGGAAGATGGTCCAGGTCAAATTCCTGGCGGGCCCCGTCCTTCTCATACACAAACACAGCTTCATAAAGGTCTCCCTGGTCATCAGACTCGACCGCCTGAAGCTGCACCCCAGGCTTATAATCGGTAAAGTCCACCATAGGAATATAAAGACACGAGTACACCGTAAAGGCAACGACTGACAATGTCACGACTCCGAAAGAGACATATTTCTTCTTCTTTGGCTTTCCAATATTATTAAGTGGAAGCGCATATGCCAAAAGGAGTGCAAGAAGAATGATGTTCTTCAAGAAGGTCTGCATATGGGTCATCTCCACAGCTTCACCAAAACAGCCGCAGTCCATTTCCGGGTTGAAGATGACCAGAAGGGCCGTGAGAACGGTAAAGAAGATCTGAAGGACAAGGGCGATGACACCCGACACCTTACGCCACACTCCTGTAATGAGTCCTGCTCCAACGACAGTCTCCACAAGGGCGAAAACCACGCCGAAAAACTTTGCAGAAGGAGACAGGAATCCCAGATGCAGGAAGTCGAAGTAGCTGTCCATAACCAGACCTGCACCGATAGGATCGACCAGTTTCAAAAGGCCTCCGATAAAGAACACGAAGCCTGCGATATATCCACAGAAGCGCTTCAAGCGCTGTACCATATATTTCATTATCAATCAATTAAAGGGACGGATACAGTTTCTTCACCGTCTGGTCCACAACCTCACGGATCTTTTCAAAAATCGTGTCAGGCGGCAGCATACAACCGTTTTCATCACTGCAGTCTATACGGATGAACTTAGGATCCTTCAGGCACTGCTCCCTGTAGATGTCGCGCACCCTCTTCTGGAACTCGATGTCCGCCTCGTGGATGTCCTGAGCGCCACCGAGATACTCCCTGTCATTACCTGCCCTGTTCGCAGTCAGTTTCTTCTCCACAAAACTGATAGGTACATCAAGGAATATGTTAAGGTCCGGCTTCGGCAGGTCGAACTGTCCGTATTCAGTGTTGAATATCCACTCTCTCAGGTCGGCAGCTGCCTCCCTGTCCGAAAGCTTTGCACACTGATAGGCAATGTTGGAATACACGTATCTGTCCAGAAGGACTGCGCCTCCGCCTGCAAGCGTGCGCTTCATTTCCGGCGCAGCGCCGTGCCTGTCTTCTGCAAAGAGCAGAGCCACAAGCTGCGGATGAACCGAAGAATTGTCACCGAAATCTCCTCTGAGGAAACGGCTGATGAGGTCGCCGTAGACCGGAGCATCATAACGTGGGAAATGTATATATTCCAAAGAGCCGAAAACGCCCTCCAGATAGGCGCGGAGCTTTTTCACCTGAGTGGATTTGCCGGCTCCGTCAAGGCCCTCGAGTACTGTCAGCATAATTGTTTGATTATATCGTTAAGTTATCTATGCAAAGATAGATAAAATTTAAATGTGATTGGCGAATACACAGGAAAACATTATCTTTGCGCGGATAAACCGAACAACAAGAAACTCTTACGATATGGATTTCAATTCACTTTTGGCGGTATCGCCTATCGATGGACGCTATTCGCGTCAGACAGAACCACTTAGAGAATATTTCAGCGAGTACGCACTCATCAAGTATCGCGTCCGCGTGGAGATCGAGTATTTCATCGCACTATGCGAGATTCCTCTTCCGCAGCTCGCGGACTTCGACCACTCGAAGTTTGAGGCGCTCAGGGACATCTACAGGAATATGACACCTGAGGATGCAGCCAAGGTGAAGGAGATCGAGAAGGTTACAAACCACGACGTAAAGGCTGTCGAGTACTTCATCAAGGACCGTTTCAAGGAGATGGACATCATCAAGTGGGGTGAGTTCGTACACTTCGGCCTCACTTCGCAGGACATCAACAACACCTCTGTTCCTCTTTCATTCAAGGAGGCGATTGAGGAAAGCTTTATGCCGCTTCTGAATGAGGTTCTCGGTCTGATCAAGGATATGGCAGAGCAGTGGAAGGACATCCCTATGCTCGCAAAGACACACGGCCAGCCGGCTTCGCCGACTCGCGTAGGCAAGGAGTTCAATGTCTTCGCAGTGCGTCTGGAAGAGCAGATCCGCCAGTTCTCGGCACTCACCTACCCTGCTAAGTTCGGTGGTGCTACAGGTAATATGAACGCCCACAAGGTTGCGTACCCTGCAGTAGACTGGATCTCATTCGGAAACCAGTTCGTGTCATCACTCGGCCTCCAGAGGTCGTTCCCTACAACACAGATCGAGCACTATGACAACCTCGCATCATTGTTCGACTGTCTCCGCCGAATCAACGTCATCCTCATCGACTTTGCCCGCGACATCTGGACATACATCTCTATGGAGTACTTCCGTCAGAAGGTAAAGGCAGGAGAGGTCGGCTCATCTGCAATGCCGCACAAGGTGAACCCTATCGACTTCGAGAATGCAGAGGGCAACTTCGGAGTAGCAAATGCGCTCTACACCCACCTCTCTATGAAGCTTCCTATTTCAAGACTCCAGAGAGACCTTACCGACTCTACAGTTCTCCGTAACATCGGAATGCCTCTTGCACACTCGATGATTTCATTGAATTCATTGAAGAAGGGACTTGGAAAGCTCATCCTCAACGAGGCTGCGATTGCCGCTGACCTTGAAAGAAACTGGGCAGTTGTAGCAGAGGCCATCCAGACCATCCTCCGCAGAGAGAACTACCCTAACCCGTACGAGACCCTCAAGGCTCTCACCCGCACAGGTGCAGGCATCAACCCTGAGACCATCGCTGACTTCATCGAGACCCTTGAAGTGCCCGAGGAGGTAAAAGAAGAGCTCAGAGTGATCACTCCAAGCTCATACACAGGATTCTAGGAATCTGTAAATATTTAATCTTTGATAAGATAGACATCTTCGTCAGGGGCAGCGAAATGAAACTGTTCCCTGGCGAATTTTTCTAATGAGTCCTTGTTGTTCTTCAGTTCGTTGATGTCCTTGTCCATCGCCTCGATTTCTCGACGGTACTGTTCCATCTGCTTTTCCTGACGACGGATCTCAGCCTTGGCCTTGATCCAATGGGTTATCGTCCCCTTGGGGCCAATGAACTTAAAGCCCAAAAAGAGGGCGGTACATACGCAGACGATAAGAAGGAACCTCTTCCTTTCGTCGCTGAGCATATCTTTAATCTTTCCCAAAATATATCTTGATTTATCTCGTTTGTCCGACAAATTTAACTAAATTTGAATGATAATTTGCAACAGCATTTTCATAAATTGACAAAACTTAAATTTCGGCTAATATGAAACCTACACTTTTAGTTCTTGCTGCCGGTATGGGCAGCCGTTATGGCGGACTGAAGCAGATGGACGGACTCGGTCCTTCAGGAGAAACCATCATCGATTATTCTATATATGATGCCGTACAGGCCGGATTCGGAAAGGTCGTGTACATCGTGCGCGAGTACTTCAAGGAGCAGATGGAACAGCTAGTGAAAGAAAAGTACAGCAACGTCAAGTGCATTGACGGCGAACCTCTCCAGTTCCAGTTCGTGACTCAGGAACTCACAAAGATCCCTTCTCAGTTCACCCTCAACCCAGAAAGGGAGAAACCTTGGGGCACAGCTCACGCAGTCCTTATGGGTATGGAAGCCATCAACGAGCCTTTCGCTGTGATCAACGGTGACGATTATTACGGCAAAGACTCCTTCAAAGTACTGGCTGACTGGCTCAGAGCTCACGAGGGCACCACAGGAGAGTACTGTCTGGTAGGATTCCAGCTTGAGAACACACTCTCTGAGTCTGGTGGAGTCTCAAGAGGAATATGTAAGGCCGACAAAGACGGCATCCTGACCGAAGTGATTGAGCACCATAAGATTGCAAGAGCCGAAGACGGCAAGGTCTATGGAGAGAACAGCCTCACAGGAGAAAAGGTGGAAGTGGACGGCAAGGCCCTCTGTTCTATGAATATGTGGGGATTCACTCCTGACTACTTCACCAAGAGTGCTGCCATCTTCGAGAAGTTCCTCGAAAAGAACATCAACGAACTCAAGGCAGAGTACTACATCCCTTACGCAATCGACTGTATGATTGCTGACGGCACAGGCAAGACAGAGCTGCTCACAACTCCATCTCGCTGGTTCGGAGTCACCTTCAAGGAGGACAGACCCGGAGTAGTAGCCAAGTTCCAGGAATTCGCAGACCAGGGCATTTATCCTACACCTTTATACAAGAAATAATATGGGATTCATCAAAAGACATAAAGGTCGTGCAAACTACGACCTGCTTTCAAACTACTCTCACTACCTGCCGGGATTCGGCGGAATGATGATGATGCTGTTTCTGTTCGGCATAGGTGCTGTAATAGGTATATTGGTACTGCTGCCGTTCACTCTTATGTATCCTGAGTCGGCAATGACCTACGGCAACATCATTTCTTACCCTCTGATGTTTGTACCTCCTATGATATATGCATCGGTGCAGAGCCGCAGGGCGAACATATTCGAGTCGGGATATGCACTCGACAGCAAGCACTTCGGACAGCGTGGAGGATTCTGGATGGCGGTCATCGTGTCAGTGGCTACTCTTGCCGCAGCTTTCGCGGCAGAGCCGCTCAGCGCCTGGCTCCCTCCAATGCCTGAGCACCTCGAGCAGGCTATGAGCGCTATGCTTGACGGTCCGCTTTGGGTAAGCTTCCTGTCTGTGTCGGTGTTTGCACCGTTCTTTGAGGAATGGCTCTGCAGAGGCATCGTGCTGAGAGGCCTTCTTCAGAAGAGCAGCCCGGCTGTAGCGATTACAGTGTCTGCAGCCTTCTTTGCTATCCTGCATATGAATCCTTGGCAGGCTATCCCTGCATTCCTGCTCGGACTTCTCTTCGGATACGTCTACTACAAGACCGGTTCGCTGAAGCTCACTATGCTTATGCATTTCGTCAACAACACCTTTGCCCTTATGATCAGCAAGGTGCCGTCACTGGCTGACGTAGAAAACTTTATGGAAGTGCTTTGTCCTTGGAAGTACACCTGCATCTACATCGCTGCAGTCCTCTTCCTTGTAAGTACAGTAGTCATCCTCGCCGGAATCCCTAAAAAGGAAGGCGCAAAATCCAACTGCGACGAAATCCCTCCAATGGATATATAGGCATCAAGGATTATAATTGATAAAGACGGGTGGCCATTATAATCCTTACACGATCTTTTTGCCGAATGGGACTACTGCGAGGAGGGCCATTTTCAGGTGCTGGAGGCCGAATGGGATGCCGATGATAGTCACGCACAGGATCAGGCCGAGGGAGATGTGCATAAGGGCAATCTCAATTCCACCAAGGATTATCCACAGGGCGTTCATCAGGATGGCCAGGCAGCCGCTGTCGTTAGTGTCGGGCTGCACCTCGCGGCCGAAAGGCCACAATGCGAAGCCACCGATCTTGAACAGCTGCACGCCGAAAGGAATGCCGATGATTGTAATGCAGAACAGGAGGCCTACAATCCAGTAATAGAGGGCGATGATGAGTCCGCCCAGGATAATCCATAAAATGTTTCCTAAAAATTTCATTCTATAAAGTCTTTAAAAATTCTTCAGCTGTACCGAGTGTGTCCAGTTTGCCGACGTCTACCAGACGAAGGTCATCTGAGCACACTCCATATATATTATATAGGTGACACATACTAAGGTAAAAGTCCATTACCGGGAAACGCGGTGTGTCAGAAGTTATGTACAGCCCTCTGGTCTTTGCATAGCTCTCCATCACGTCAAGCACCTGGTCAGACATTATGTGTATTCCCGAAAACGCCAGTTTGAGGCATTCTTCCTCCCTGACGTGAGGACCGGCAAGGCGCAGCTCCCCAGTCTTTTCATTCATCCAGCCCACAAGCCTCATCGTGTCCGGCTCGAACAGGAGATACCTCGAGGATTTCCTTTTGCTGACCAACAAGGTAGCCAGGGCGTCCGGCCTCACCTGGGCCATAAGCCAGTCCAGATCACAGTTTGAAAGAATGTCCACATTGTGGATCAAGAAATGTCCGCATCCTTCCAGATACTTTCTGGCGTGAAGCACTGCACCTCCTGTTTCCAGAAGAAGTGTCCTCTCATCACTGACCTGCACCAGCATATTCCCTTCTGCAGGCTCACCCGTCTGCAGCGAAATCCAATCCTGTCCAGCCAGCCATTCTTCTATCTTGTCTGCAAAATGATGGACATTTATCACAGCCTCATCAAAGCCCGACCTGCGCAGCTTATCGAGAGTAAGTTCTATCAAGGGCTTGCCGCCGACAGGGACAAGGGCCTTGGGAAGTGTGTCGGTAAGAGGCTTGAGTCTGGTTCCCAGACCAGCTGCAAATATCATTGCCTTCATAATGTTTCTTCTATGCCTTGTTCTCTATGAATCAGCCTCACACGCACCTGAGGATACTTTTCTGCAATATGACGAGCGACGTGCTCGGCACTATATACGGAGCGGTGCTGCCCTCCTGTGCAGCCGAAGCTCATCATAAGGTTTGAAAAGCCTCGTCTGACATATCTCTCGACGTGGGAATCCACAATCGCATAGATATGACTTAAAAATTCTGTTATCTCTCCGTCATCTTCAAGGAATCTTATCACCGGCTCGTCACGTCCTGTCAGTTTCTTGTACGGTTCGTATCTTCCCGGATTGTGGATGGCCCTGCAGTCGAAGACATAGCCTCCTCCGTTGCCTGACATATCCTGAGGAATGCCCTTCCTGTAGGAGAAACTGTAGACCTTGACTTCAAGCATACCGTCGTGACTTTCCTCCGCAGCGAAACGAGGGAGGCGCGTCAAACCTTCCAGGACTTCCATCAGATACGGATACGCCTCGAACGGTTTTGCTATCAGTTCCCTCAGATTTTCCAAAGCAGGGGCTATGCTGACGATGAACTGCGCCTTCTGCTCGACAAGACCTCTGAAGCCATAGGCCCCAAGAACCTGAAGGGTTCTGAAAAGGACGGACAGACGAAGTCGACCGTCAAATCCGACGCGGTCAACGTCGGTATATTCCTTATATTCCTTGAGAGCTTCCAGATAGCTGTCGACCATCCTTTCCTTAAGCCACTGAGGGTAGCGGAACCTTGCCTGCCATACGAAGGAGGCGACGTCGTAATATATCGGGCCTCTTCGACCGCCCTGGAAATCGATGAAATACGGCTCACCATCCTTGATCATCACGTTTCTCGCATTGAAATCGCGATAGAGGAAGGTGTTGCCGGAGTCCTCCAGAAGGTCCTTAGCGAGAAGTTCGAATTCGTCCTGCAGACGCACTTCGTCAAACTCCAGTCCGCTCGGCTTGAGGAAGCAGTACTTGAAGTAGTTCAGGTCAAACATTACCATCCTGTGATCAAAGGCAGGCTGAGGGTAGCACACCGAAAAATCCAGGCCTTCAGCACCCTTGAACTGGATCTCAGGAAGCTTGGACATAGTCCTGCACAGGAGTTCCACCACTGGAGAATCCGGGGAATAGCCGCCATCCTTGAGGGCTGCAGCCACTTCATCTGAAAGCATCCTGTCCCCGAGATCTTCCTGGATGTAGGTCATTCCATCCTGAGCAACTGCATAGACCTGCGGAACATTTATGCCTTTCGAACGGAAATGCTCCGAGAGCCTGATGAATGCGTTGTTTTCACGGGCGTCGGTTCCTATGACTCCCATACACGAACGGCCTTCCGCAGAAAGCCTGAAATAGCGTCGGTTGCTGCCCGAACCTGACAGAGGCTCGCAGGACTGAGGCTCAACACTGAAATATGTTGTGAATAAATTTTCCATATATTTTGCGAATTTACGAATTTGTCAAACAAAAAAATTAAATTTGTAGGATATATTTATACATATTATTTGAGACCTTCAGGTCAATAACTTTATATTTGCGAAACTGCGTTATAGCTATGTTGAACTACGCATACTGTTCGGACAAGTACCAGTACACAATGGGAAAATCCTTTTTTGACAGCGGAATGAAGGATCAGACCGCCGTATTCAACCTTTTTTACAGAAAAGCTCCCGAAAACAACAACTGGGCTGTGGTAAGCGGCACAGACGAGGTCATCGAAATGGTGGCGAACCTCGGAAATATGGATCCGGTCTTCTTCGAGAAGTTCCTTCCGGGTGAAGAATATGCGGACTACAGGGGCTATCTGTCTTCAATGAAATTCACCGGCACCATCTACGCTATGCGCGAGGGAGAAATCGCTTTCCCTAACCAGCCGATCATAATAATTGAAGGACCTCTCATCGAAGCCCAGGTGCTCGAGACACCTATGCTCTGCATTATGAACCATCAGATGGCAGTTGCAACAAAGGCATCGAGAGTCTGCCGCGCAACCAACAGACCTGTCAGCGAGTTCGGTTCGAGAAGGGCACACGGTCCTTGGGCAGCGACATACGGAGCAAAGGCAGCGTTGATCGCAGGGTGTCAGGCGACATCCAACATTCTTACAGGAGTAATGAACGAATATGGTTCTACCGGCACGATGGCTCACAGCTACGTCACAGCCTTCGGCTGCAGCGTCGCTGGAGAGTACAAGGCCTTCGACACCTACATCAAGACCCACAAGGGCGAGCCGCTCATTCTTCTTATAGACACTTATGACACGCTTAAATGCGGAATCCGCAATGCAGTGAAAGCCTTCAAGGACAACGGAATCGACGACAGCTACAAGGGAGGCTACGGGGTCAGACTTGACAGCGGTGACCTTGCCTATCTTTCCATCGAGTGCCGCAACTACCTGGACGAAAACGGGCTGAAGGGATGTAAGATATTCGCAACCAACTCATTGGACGAGTATCTCATCACAGACCTGGAACGCCAGGGTGCCTGCATTGACTCATATGGAGTCGGTGACGCCATCGCCACCAGCAAGGCAGCACCTTGCTTCGGCAATGTCTATAAGCTTGTGCAGATCGACGGCGAAGCTGTACTGAAACGTTCTGAAGACAAGATCAAGCTCATCAATCCGGGCTATCAGATGACCTACAGAATAATGATTGACGATCCTTCCAAGGGAGAGATCTTCAAGGCGGACGTCACCTGCCTGCGGGGCGACGAACTCAGCAGACTGATTGAAGCCGGCAAGACATTCACTATCTGCGACGAGTACGACAGGTACAAGACCAAGACCTTTGAGGAAGGAAACTACAAGTACTATATTATGCAGAAGAAAGTGATAGAGAACGGCGTAAACTGTGCTCCTAAGTACACCCTTATGGAGAAGAAAGCCTACTACAACACCACTCTGATGCACTTCAGCCCAAGCGAGCGCCGTCTGATAAACCCTCACTATTATAAGGTGGACATATCGGACGACCTCTACAACCTCAAGATGAGCATCATCACAAGACTCACTCAGGAAATCAAGAATTTCAAATAATGAAAAACAGCGCATTAGTTGTCGTGGATATGCTCTACGACTTTATCGACGGCACTCTGGCCTGCCAGAATGCAGAAAACGCGGTCAAGGAGACCTTGAAACAGATTGACAAGCTGACCAAAGGCCAGGGAGGCGAAGAGCACGAGATCCTCGACACCTTCCCTATCCTGTTCGTCCGCGACCAGCACCCTGCAGACCACTGCTCATTCACCGAGCAGGGAGGCACCTGGCCTGCACATTGCGTGGCTGGCACGCACGGCGGCGAGGTACACGAAGACCTGAAGCCGTACGTCCGCGAGGAACTGACATTCGACAAGGGATATGACAAGTCTCTGGAGCAGTACTCCGGCTTCGAGGGCCTCAACACCGCAGAGCAGACTCTGGGAGAGATTCTGGAACTCCTCGATACGACAGACGTGTATGTCTGCGGAATAGCCACAGAGTTCTGTGTAAAAAACACTTGCGAAGACCTTCTGAAGGCCGGTTTCAAGGTGCATCTCCTTAAGGACTGCGTCGCTTATGTAACAGCTGAGGGCCACCTCAAAGCCCTCGAAGAAATGACTTCAAAGGGCATAGTTATTGATTAATAAATAATTATTCGTACCTTTGCCGTCTTGTTATGAAGAATTTGATGGCGAAAATATGGGTACCGACCCTGATTGTGCTCCTTGCAGCAGTCCAGTCTTTCGGTATCGACCTGCACAGGTCGGCAAAGGTTTTCAGCTTTGCCGATTCGCTTGCACTTATCAGCCAGGCCGACTCCACAACGATTGACTCACTGAAGGTGGACTCACTGGCTCCATTTACGCAAAGCACTGACACTCTTTCAGTTGATTCGCTGGCGATTGACACATTGCAGTCCGACACTGCGATGACTTTGTTCCTTACCGCAAGAGACACCATTAAGGTTCCGGACTCACTCAGAGACGCCGACCCATTCTTCTACAAGTACTACATCGCCGTCAAGGACTCGACCACCAGAGCTCAGGTAAGGGATTCTCTCCTGATGGCAGGAGACACACTCGAGCTGATGAAGCTTGACTCCCTCTACCTGAAGGATTCTTCAGAAGTTGCAAAGGCAAAATTTGACGCCTGGTATGCTTCACTCTCAAGAATGGAGCGCAAGAAGTATGACAACGAGCAGATGCTCCCTGCCCTGATTGCAGCAGCAAACCGTAAGGCGGAGATAAAGGACAGCATCCAGACACGCAAGGACAGTATCAGGAAGGCGACTCCACGTATTCTTGAGACATTCGCCGTCCCTGACTCTATGCATTACAAGAGGCTCATTATGTGGAAGCACGACCGCTATTTCCATAACATAGCTCTTGAGAAACAGGACACATCGTTCAACTACAACTTCACGGAATACCCATTCTATAAGAAGGACGTAAATGCAACGTACCTTGGAGTGATCGGCTCTCCAACCCAGCTCTACAACTATTTCAAGAGGGAGGAGATAGACAACGCCATCTTCTACACTCCGTACGACCTGTACACCTACACTCCTGAGACCCTCCCTAAGTTCAACACCAAGACTCCTTACACGGAGCTCTGCTATTGGGGAACCCTGTTCGCCAACAAGGACAAGGAAGAGTCCAGCATCAGGGTACGCACGACACAGAACATTACCCCTCAGCTCAATATCTTCCTTGAGTACAGCCAGTTCGGAAGCAAGGGTATGCTCAGAAGAGAGGACACCGACAACAGAACCGCTGTAATGGCAGCCAACTACCTTGGCAAGAGGTATATGATGCACACAGGCTACATCTACAACCGTATCGAGAGAAGTGAGAACGGTGGTGTGATCGACACCGACTGGATCCGCGACACCACAGTGGACTCACGAGAAATCGAGGTCTACCTGCGCAGTGCAAGCAACAAGCTGAAGAAGAACACCCTGTTCCTTGACCAGACTTACAGGATCCCATTCACATTCCTTGACAAGAATGTAAGAGAGGCTAAAAAGAGGGAGAAGATAGAAGCCGCAAGACGCGACAGCATAAAGGTTGTACGTGACAGTATCCTTGCAGGAGAAGACTCACTTGCAATTGCAGCTGTTCTCGCGGAGATCGAAAAAGAGAAGCTCCAGGCTGCACAAACAGACGAGACTAAGGCCGTAAGCGATTCCGCCCTGATGAATTCTGACATCACAACAGCATTCATCGGCCACAGCAGCGAGTACTCTGTCTTCAGAAAGACCTACGAGGACAACATTACAGACGACTTCGGACGAGAATTCTACGGGGACAGATTCTACATCAACCCTACCCGCAGCAAGGACTCCCTGAGAGTGATGAGGTTTGAAAACAGGTTCTTCATAAGGCTCCAGCCTTGGAAGAGCGACGGAATCATCTCAAAACTTGATGTCGGATTGGGAGACAAGCTCGCGAACTATTACACATTCAAGCCGATAGACTACCTCGAGGGAGCCAGCAACAAGATTATGAACTCGATGTACCTCTATTCAGGAGCACGAGGACAGTACGACAAGTATCTCGAATGGGACGCATTCGGTAAATATACATTCCTTGGCTACGAAGCCAACGACTTCACCCTTAACGCCAACGCAACCATCAAGATCTATCCGTTCAGAAAGGACAGGAAGAGCCCGATAGAGTTCAAGGGACACTTTGAGACAAGCCTCAAGGAACCGGACTACTACCAGCAGCACCTTTTTACAAACCATTTCAAATGGGACAATGATTTCGGAAAGATCTCTACAACAAAGGTAGAGGGAGGAGTCAACATCCCGAGATGGGATATGGATGCGGCTTTCGGCTATGCCCTGCTTGCCAACAACATCTACTATGACACCCTTGGCATAGCGAGACAGAACTCCAAGCCGATGAGTGTGATGTCCGCATCATTGCGAAAAGACTTCCAGGTAGGTAAGCTGCACTTTGAGAACCGCGCATTGTTCCAGCTCTCGTCAAACAAGGATGTGATGCCGCTGCCGATGCTCGCCCTCAATTTGAGATATTACTTTGAATTTGATGTCGTGAAGAACGCGATGAAGATGCAGGTAGGAGCGAATACGACATTTACAACCAAGTGGTACGCACCGGCTTACAACCCTGTGCTCGGAGTGTTCCACAACCAGAACAAGGAAGAATTTGGAAATTGCCCTTATATAGATGCATTTGTCAATGTACAGTGGAAGAGGGCGTGTGTGTTTGTAAAGGCAGTCAATGTGAATATGGGCTGGCCTAATGAATCAGCAGATTATTTTACTGCGGCAGGATACATAGCGCCGCAGAGAGTCATTAAGTTGGGTATAACCTGGCCGTTCTACACGCTGCCGGGACGTGGAGGTACCTCAACAAGCTCCAAAGGATCTGCAGGAGGAGGATCAGGAATGGGTCCTTCAGGCGGATCAAGACCGGGAATGGGTTCATCAAGCGGACCAAGAACCGCAACGAACTCAGCGGTCAGGAGATAACAAAGTAGTGTTTAGATGAAAGTTAGTGGAAAAGTAAAAAGAAGATTCGGCAAGACGCTCATAGCAGTTGCGATTGTTTTCGCGACCCCTATGTTTGAAGGAGGAAAGCCTATGAGCGGAGCACATAACGAAGATGCATTTGCCGGAAAGGAAATTGTCTGTGTAATAGACCTTTGCGATGATATGTACAGCAAGCACGGTCTTGAAGCAGGCCTCAACTACCAGCTGGCGGAGAGATTCGCGGATGATAACAGATGCGAGGTCAAGATAATCAATGCCGGCAAGAAGGAAAACTGGTTGGACTCCCTCAAGCAGGGCAAGGCTGACATCGTGATAATGCACAACCAGGACAGCCTGGATGAAGGCATCCTGCTCTCACACAATATGGACGAGAACACAGTATGGGGCATAAGCGATGACAAGTACCTCGAGCAGGTGAACTTATGGATCAGCCATATGACTTCACACGAGGAGTATTCTAAGATCAAGGCGAAATACTCACGCGTCTACAATCCGATCAAACGTGCTGAAAACGGCGTCGTATCCAACACGCTCAGCCCATATGACAGCATAATCAAGAAATATGCGGCAGAACTCGGCTGGGACTGGCGTATGCTTGCAGCTGTCATCTATCAGGAATCCAAATTCTCAATCAACTCCACCTCACACAGAGGTGCGACAGGTCTTATGCAGGTTATGCCTCGCACTGCCGAATACTATGGAGTGAGCGACCTGCTTGATCCGGAAGAGAACATAAAAGCCGGTACAAGCCACCTGAAAAGGCTCCAGAGACTTTATATAAACGGAGGATTTGAACATTCCGAACTGATAAAGTTCACCCTTGCTTCATACAATGCAGGCGAAGGACGAATTGCAGACTGCAGGAATTTCGCAGAATCAAGAAACATAGACAGCCGCAATTGGAATGAGATTGTGAGCCTTATCCCGCAGATGAGAGAGGATTCCATCCTCGAAGAAGAGTCAGTAAAGCTTGGAAAGTTCCAGGGCCACGAGACAATCGCCTACATCGACAGCATTATGTCTCTGTACGAAGCATTCTGCAAGATCTGTCCTCGCGGATAATTTATTTCATCCTTACCGTCTCAGCAGGATCCACCTTTGAGATGAACACGCAAGGGATAAGCAACAGCAGCATTATCACGGCAAAAGACACCAGGTCCGCCAGCGCTACCATTCCCAGATCAAGATTTACTGGTACGAACGACACAAAGTAATTCTCAGGATTCAGCCTGAGAAGGTGTGTCGTACCCTGTACCAGGCAGAAGATGAGTGCAAGTCCATTGCCCCAGGCCATTCCCTTCAAGACAAGAACAGAGGAGCTTGAAAGGAACACTTTAGATATAGCCTTATCAGTCATACCCAGAGACTTGAGAAGACCGATTGTCGAAACATTTTCAAAAAGCATTATGAGCAGGCCGGAAATCATATTGAAGCCAGCCACTACCGTCATAAGCAGAAGAATAAAGAAGACATTGAAGTCGATAAGGTCGAGCCAGTCAAAGAGCTGAGGGTAGTTGTCCACTGACGAAGTGGCGACAACCGTCTCCTGATCTTCATCCGCATAGGCGTTGATGACAGCGCCAATCTCTCCACCGGAGTAAAGAATGTCCGACTCGTCAGCTCCCTTTTCAAGCAGGATCTCAAAAGAGGAGACTTCATCTTCAGACCAGCCGTTAAGCCTCTGCATATCCTCAAGCGACGCGTACACCACCAGCTTCTGATCCACTTCCACGATGGCATCGTGGATTGCAGCCACATTGAACTGGCGCGCCTTCACGGTCTTTCCTACAAAATAGGACAACATCCTGTCTCCAACCTTCAGTCCAGCTATCTGTGCAAGTCTGCGAGGGATCGACACACCCAACGAAAGGGTGTCAGGCACACCTGACAGCTGATCCGAAGGAAGGCCCTTGAACATAACTCCGTGAACGCTTTCGCCGTTCTTGACAATTCCAGCCCTGTATATCACCGGAACGACTTCATCTACACCTCGCACCTCCTTCACATACGGAAGATATGCAGGTTCCTTCTCTATCGGCCTGCTCTCATCCAGTACATTCAGATCCGGAGGAGTAAGACGCACATCACCTGCCACAGCGGAAAGTCCGGCACGGATCTCACTGCGGAATCCCGATGACACCGCCACTGCAACGATCATAACAAGATAGCTCACCGCGATGGAAGCCATCACGATGCGCCTCTTGAATCGAAGCTTACGGGCTATGAACAGGGATGCATCCATTATTTCATTGCAGACAGACGTCCTTTTGCCATCAGCTTGTCCTTTTCAGAACCGTGCTGAAGGATGATGTTGAGATACTTCTTCTCAAGCTTGAGATTCTTCATACGCCTTGCAGCCAGGAGGGCGTTCTGCTGTGCAGTGTAATCTTCCGGATGCTTCTTGAGCACCTTGTCGTAGTACTTCAGGGCAGTCTTGTAATCCTTGTTGACAAGATAGTATGATCCTATGTTGCAGAGGAATCCCATATTGTCCGGGTACTCCTTGCTGAGCCTTTCCGACAAGGTCCTGAAGGCATTGTATGAAGCCGGCGTACCTATGCTGTAGAAACTGAAACAGTACTCCTGCATAGCTTCAGGGAAGAAACTCTCATCCACTTCCAGCACCTCATAATCCCACGCTGTCTTTCTGGAAGCATTCTCCTCCACAAGATCAAGAAGGTAGGCCAGAGCCATATCAGGACTCTCCTTTTCATAAGCGATGTAGGCATTGGCCTTCACAAAACGGAAGTCCAGTCTGTCAGGCCAGAAACGGATGGCCTTGTCTGCCTCGACAAGTGCCTTTCCGTAGAGCTCATCATCGAAGATGTTCTCCTGATAATAGTATATGTCATTGCCCAAGCTGTCCTTGAGAGAAAGGACCGGTTCCATTCCAAGGTACTTCTTTGTAGGCTTGGTCACCACCTGTGGCTCCTGAGCCTTGGTAAAGAAGTAGCTGAAACGGCCGAAGAGCATCTTTGCATTGGTCGAGTCTACCTTCTGCCAATTGTCCAGTACCACCTGCACCCCCACTCCGGCAGGACCTAGGCGGGAAACCAGAAGATCATACTTCTGCTCAAATCGCTCAGACTCTGTCTGCGCCGAAACCGACACGCAGAGTGCCAGCAACGACAATATCATCAATATTCTTTTCATCATCTTATGTCCATTCTGATTCTTCTTCCCTGAGGATGAAGATTGTTACATCTGTTTCCAAGGTTCTTCACGAACCCGAGAGGAATACCTTCGTAGCGTACGATCACATATCCTTTCGGTGCCTCCTTCAGCACGATTGCATCCCTATGGAGGAAGGACAAGGCTGTCTCACGGTCAACCTCAGCTGAAGGGAATGCCTCCGGGGCAAGCATAAGCGACAAAGCGAGGTCCGCATCCGGAACGAGCGTCGTGCCCTTCATTGTACCGACGGCGCAGCCTGCGGAGAGCAGGTGAAGCGCCGATTCGACCATATATATATATGTATATATATTTTCAGGTACTGCTATTACCATTTCTCCCTTGACCCTCAGCACCACCTCTGATGAAAGCAGCTTCTTCAGTCCTACAGGAGGCTGCACCTCCTTCGCCTTCGGCTGCTTCTGGCGCTGACGCGCCTTCACCTCCACCTCAGCCGAATCCGAGGTCTTCCTCAAGGCACTGCAGTACTGTCCCTCACCCTCAACGAAGCCCGGGACCAGACTATAGCCGCAGGCAGTCTTGATGACACCCTCACCGGCATTGAGCATATCATTTTCAAAAAGCAGGTCTGCACCGAGCTCAGAGGCTATCCAACGGACATTCCCGTCGTTCTCCTTATTATTAAAGGTACAGGTCGAATATATGAGTATGCCTCCCTTTGCAAGCGACGGCCACATATCCGCAATGATCCTTCTCTGTCGTGCTTCGCACAACGCTACATTGTCCTCGGACCACTGCTGCTGTGCCTGTTCATCCTTACGGAACATTCCCTCGCCGGAGCAAGGCACATCCGCAACGATGATGTCAAAGAAACCCTCAAGAGCCGCAAATGCCTTCGGGTCGTCTGAGGTGACAGCCACATTAGGATCGCCCCAAAGCGCCACATTGTCAGCCAGCACGGCAGCCCTTGCCTTCATCACTTCGTTGGAGACCAGAAGGAAGTTGTCCCCATATGCTCCTCGCAGCGAGGCAGCCAGGTCGGTGGTCTTGCCTCCCGGTGCCGCACACAGGTCAAGTACCCTCACAGGCCTGCCTGAAGGGACTTCAACCGATTTAAGGAGCTCTCTGAAAGCGTGACCTACAAACATCGACGAAGAATCCTGCACATAATAGGCTCCTGCGTGGAAATGAGGGTCAAGAGTGAAGACCGGGCGCTCATCCAGCAGGCGTCCGTAGCTGCACCAAGGCACTTCCCTGCCCTGCGGACAGCTGCCCTTTTTGAAAGGGTTTGCGCGCACCGACACAGATGCCGGCGAATCAAAAGCAGAAAAAGCGACAAGGGCTTTCTCACCCCCTATCGCCTCTTCCAAGTATTTTCTGAAAGTTTCCTTTATCTGCATAATCCGGATTGACGGCTACGACTTGAATGACGAAGGATCGAATCCTTCAGGATACATAGACGGATCCACTCCTTCAGGTATCCTGCCCTCAGACATTGCCACAAGCGAATCCACGACCTTGTCAAGCGCATCCTTTATCTTTCCACCAAGGAAAGTCTTCATCATAAAGTTCAGCTCTGCTTCGACCTCGATCTGGAAATCTGTCTTGTACGGGTCTGAGGCCGGATCGAAATGAAGGATGATGCGGAACTTGAAAGGTGCTCCGTCGTCCATATATTCAATCTTTGAATACGGAGTCCTGTCCTTCACCCTGATACCGATGTTGAAGCCCTGCACTTCCGCCTGGATGCTGTCATAGTCCGCATTCACTCCGGCCTTCTTGTCCTCTGGAAGGAACTGCACGAAGTTGCGCATATCCACGAAGACCATATAGAGCTCATACGGCGCCCTTGAGACAACCGCTCTCTTGCTTTTGAAATCCGCCATCTTACTTACCCCAGGTAGAAGGAGAGAATCTCCACTGCTTCAGCACCTCGATGTCAGACTCCTGCACGTAACCGATCTCGTGTGCAGCCTCGATGAGGGCATCGTAGTTAGACAATGTGGTAAGCTCTACATTTGCGTCCTCGAATGCCTTGCGGGCATTGTTGAAGTTGTATGAGAAGATAGCCACCATACCCATAATGTCAGCTCCTGCGTTCACCAGGGCGTTCTTCGCTGCAAGGCTGCTCATACCTGTAGAGATGAGGTCTTCCACGATGACAACCTTTGCACCCGGCTCAAGGATACCCTCGATCTGTGAACCGGTACCGTGATCCTTCGGTTTCGGTCTTACGTAGCAGAACGGCTTGCCGAGCATATGGGCAACAAGGTAGCCGTGCGCAATAGCGCCTGTAGCCACGCCGGCGATAACCTCCACCTCAGGATACTTTTCATTGATGATGTCAGCCATCCAGCGGCAGATGCTTTCACGTATCGCAGGATACGAGAGTACTCTTCTATTGTCACAATATATCGGTGATTTCCATCCGGAAGCCCAAGTGAATGGGTTCTCAGGTCTCAACATTACGGCTTTGATGTCCAGGAGGGACTTCGCAACTGCTTTTTCGATTGATTCCATAATTGATATGTTTTTATTGTTTTTCAGTTCTTCTGCCTATATTTGCACACAAGATGCAGTCACATCGGCACATTCCGTGCAAAGTTAATAAAATAAAAGGTCAAATGCACAAGATATATTTCGAAAAGAGATGCATAATCATCTGCAGTCCGGACGACCCGGCCCTGTCGGACCCTAACGCAGTGCAGTTCAAGCTCGGAGAGAGCCTGGACATACACACTTTAGTGGGTATGGTCGAGGCATCGGACTCGCTCCAGAGGGTGTGCATACCGAGCGAAGACCAGGAATATACATACCGACGCATATGCGCCGAATTCAAGGAGGTGAACGCCGGAGGCGGCCTCGTCTCAAACCGCAGAGGCGACTTCCTGCTTATCAGCAGAAACGGCCTCTGGGACCTTCCCAAAGGGCATCAGGACCCGGGCGAGCCGATCGAAACGACAGCGCTGCGCGAGGTACAGGAAGAGACAGGAATATACGAACTGGAGCTGCGCGACCTCATCTGCATAACTGACCACTGCTACCGGAGAGATGACATCTGGCACCTCAAGCACACCTACTGGTATGATATGCTCTACACCGACCCTACCGACCTCACCCCGCAGCGCGAGGAAGACATAACCAAGGCGGCGTGGGTCGCGAAATCTTCTCTTCCAGCCTGCCTTCTGAACACATATCCATCAATAGTGGAGGTCTTCCGAGAGGCAAAAATATGATTTTTGCAAAAAATCTTGTCAAACTGAAACAAAACCGTCGAAAAACCGTATAATATAGTGTATTTTTTGCGAATATAGGATAAGACAAGACAATATATTTATGAAACTCTCTCAATTTCAGTTCAATCTCCCCGCAGAAAAGATTGCCACAGAGCCGTCTTACTGGCGTGACGAGGCCAAGCTTATGGTACTTCACAAGGCGACAGGAGAAATCGAACACAAGCTTTTCAAGAACATCATTGACTATTTCGGCAAAGGTGACACATTCGTGCTCAACGACACCAAGGTTTTCCCTGCAAGACTTTACGGAAACAAGGAGAAGACAGGTGCCGACATCGAAGTGTTCCTTCTCAGAGAGCTCAACCGTGAGCAGAGGCTCTGGGACGTGATCGTGGATCCGGCCAGAAAGATACGTATAGGCAACAAACTTTACTTCGGCGAAGACGAGAGCCTTGTTGCCGAGGTGATCGACAACACCACTTCAAGAGGACGCACACTCCGTTTCCTCTATGACGGAAGTTACGAGGACTTCAAGGAGACCCTTTTCGGACTCGGCCAGACACCGATTCCAAACTGGGTGAAGAAGGAGGTAACCGCAGAGGACGCAGAGAACTTCCAGACCATCTTCGCAAAGCACGAAGGTGCGGTTTCGGCTCCTGCGGCAGGTCTCCACTTCAGCCGCGAGCTTTTCAACAGAATGATCCTCAAGGACATCAACAAGGCATTCATCACTCTCCATATGGGTATCGGCCATTTCAGAGAGGTGGATGTGGAGGACCTCTCAAAGCACAAGATGGACTCCGAGAAGTTCGACATCTCAGAAGAGGCAGCTGAGATCATCAACAAGACCAAGAAGGCTGGAAACAAGGTACTCGCAGTAGGTATCACCACAATCAGAGCCCTGGAGACTTATGTGACCACCAACGACGAGGTGATCCCTTACGACGGATGGACCAACAAGTTCATCTTCCCTCCTCACAGATTCGCAATTCCTAACGCAATCGTCTCAAACTTCCACCGCCCAGGCTCTACAATGCTTATGTCAGTGGCTGCATTCGGAGGTTACGAGAACGTGATGAAGGCTTACAAGACAGCTCTCGAGATGGACTACAAGTTCGGTCCTTACGGAGATGCACTCCTTATCATCTGATGAATCTTAAAAATTCGACAAAACTTTAAAGAAAAAGAAAAAGTTTCTTTAAAAAAGATAAAAATCGGCTTTCCGGCTAGTCTGGGAAGCCGATTTTCACTTTACTTTGGGGTATGGAAAATTTTGAAGAAAAAGCAAGTCTCTGCGCTCTGAACCGCATTTTCGGCTTTGACCCAAAGGTCGCCCTTGCACTCATCAGCCACCTCGGAAGCGCAGCCGAGGTGTTCCGCCTGAGTCCTGAAGACATCGACTGCCTCCTCGGCCCACACTCAAAGTACCGCGACCTGATTGTCCCCTCAGCGGTCGATCAGGCAGCGGAAGAACTCCACCGGCTCGGGTCATCCGACATCCATTTCACAGGATGGACAGAATCCGACTACCCGGACCGGCTCAAGGAATGCCCGGACGCCCCGGTAGGTTTATACGTCAGGACCACTACACCGCTTGAAAACCTTTGGAAGCCAAGTCCGACCATAGCAGTTGTAGGCACAAGGGATATATCCCCATATGGGAAAGAGTGGTGCGAGAAGACCGTAAGGGGCCTCGCTGCCGGAGGCTCGCGGCCGGCCATCGTGAGCGGCCTCGCTCTCGGCACAGACTTCTATGCCCATCGGACAGCCATCGAAGAGGGCGTACCGACTATTGGCGTAATGGCCACCGGGCCTGAAGCCATATATCCCTGGAGACACAGGGAATTTGCCGAACGGCTTTATCATACCGAAGGCTGCGCCCTGGTCACCGACTACCCTCCAGGCACCGCTCCGCTTGCCATCCATTTCCTCAGGAGAAACAGGATAATTGCCGGTCTGAGCGATGCCACGATACTCATAGAATCGAAGATCAAAGGCGGCGGGATGATGACCTCACGGCTGGCATTCTCCTATGACAGAGACGTCTACGCCTTGCCGGGAAGGGTGGACGACACCCGTTCTCAAGGCTGTAACTTCTTGATAAAAAGCAAGATAGCCGAACCGCTCACATCAGTCAGTGAGCTGCTGGAGAGCCTAGGTATGGAGACAGGCGCCAAAGACAAGAAGATGTCAGACAAGGAGATGATTGCCCGCAAGTACGGCTCCGACACAGAATTCACCGCCCAGGCAATCGCAGCGGTCTCCCTGATAAGACACGAGCGCGGAATAACGCTGGAGGAACTTGCAGAAAAACTTACGGTCAGTTATTCCAAGGTCGCTCAGTTGACAGGCGCCCTTGAGATGGACGGTTTCATCTGTGTAGATCTGCTTCAAAGATGCTCTATCGGTAAGAATATTCAATAATTTTTTCTAAATTTGCGGGATACGTCCAGATGACAATATGGAATTCATTGACACACACTCACATCTCTACGATGAGGCATTCAATGGCGAATACGACTCTGCAGTCAGCAGGGCCGTCGAAGCCGGAGTGACCGGGCTTGTATTCCCTGACATAGACTCCCAGAGCCGCGATGCGATGTTCTCGATGGCCGGCAGGCACGAAGGAACCATATTCCCCTGCCTCGGTCTTCACCCGACCTCTATAGATGCCGGTTGGGAGAAGGAAATGGAGGAACTGGAAAGATGGCTTGACAGAAAGATCTATGCCATCGGAGAGATCGGTATGGACTGCTACTGGTCCAAGGAATTCATAAAGGAGCAGCAGACCGCATTACGCCTCCAGCTGGAACTGGCAGACCGTCTGAACCTGCCTGTCATCATCCACTCCCGCGAATCTACAGAGCTTATAATCAATGTTTTAAAAGAGTGCAAACACCTGTCACTCAGGGGTGTGTTCCACGCCTACAGCGGCAGCGCCGAAACCTACCGCGAGCTTCAGAAGCTCGGCGACTGGTACATCGGCATCGGAGGTGTGCTCACCTATAAGAAGGCCGGTATCGCAGAGACAGTCAGGGATATACCTCTGGAAAGAATACTTCTGGAGACCGATTCCCCGTACCTCACCCCAGTACCCCACAGGGGCAAGCGCAACGAAAGCAGCTACATCCCTATCATAGCTGAAAAACTTGCGCTCTGCACAGGAAGGGATCTGGAAGAAGTCGCCGCAACCACCACAGAAAACGCCAAGAAACTGTTCAACATATGAGTCATATAGCAACTACAGGCACCAAGTCCGCAATCCTCCTTATATATACAGGAGGTACCATCGGAATGAAAGAAGATCCTGCAATCCAGGCTCTTCGCCCTTTCAATTTCAGCCAGATCCTCGAAGAGGTTCCTGAGCTGGGAAAATTCGCCTACAGGATAGACTCCTACACATTCGACCCTATCATCGACTCATCAGATGTCGAGCCGTCACTGTGGGTGGCCATCACAGAACTTATCGAAAAGAAGTATGACGAATATGACGGATTCGTGATCCTGCACGGAACCGACACTATGGCTTACTCGGCATCTGCAGTGAGCTTTATGATCGAGGGCCTTACAAAGCCTGTCATATTCACCGGAAGCCAGCTTCCGATAGGAATCCCGCGTACAGACGGCAAGGAAAACCTCATTTCCTCCGTTGAGATCGCAGCCGCCCGCGACAGCGAGGGCCACGCTCTCGTGCCGGAGGTCTGCATATGCTTTGACAACATCCTTATGCGAGGAAACAGGGCCTCAAAGGTAAACTCCGACCATTTCAGGGCCTTCCGTTCACCGAATTTCCCTCCTCTTGCCGAGGCAGGTATCAGCATCAGGTACAACCAGCAGCTTGTCCGCAGACCTGCCGACTGGGATGCCAGGCCGATATTCCACAAGACACTCGACACCAGGGTCTCTATCCTTAAGATACATCCCGGCATCACGCCACAGATCGTCAGGACAATCCTGTGCGGCAACGACACACGCGCTGTCATAATTGAAACATACGGAGCCGGCAATGCTCCATCCAAGGAATGGTTCCTTGACATTGTCAGGGAAGCCTCCGAATCCGGCAAGATAATCCTCGACGTCACACAGTGCCTTGCAGGCAGTGTGAATATGGACATATATGCCACCGGCAAGTGCCTCAAAGAGGCCGGCGTAGTCAACGGCTACGACGCCACCACAGAAAGTGCCTTGGGCAAGTTATTCTATCTTTTGGGAGAAATCGAGGACAATGACACCGTCAAGACTATGCTGGAAACCGATTTGAGGGGCGAAATATCAAAATAATTATTGCCGATTGAAAATTAATTGCTAAATTGCACCGAATTTTTAGGATAAGTGTATACTGACCCCAAACAGGAAGAAAATATTTAACTAAAAACAATTCAATAAACTTTTAAATTAATTAAACACACAAAAACAATTATGAAAAAATTTTTCATGTTTTTGGCAGTAATGGGCGTTATGGCCTTTTCTGCACAGAATGCAGTAGCTCAGGACGAGCAGGCTGCTGAACCAACAGCAACTGAGGTTGCAGCTCCAGCTGCTGACGAGACACTTCCTGAGGAAGTTCCAATGCACCAGGCTCTCAAGACTAAGTTCATCGAAGGTGGTGCTGGCTTTATGGCTCTCGTTATCGCCTGCCTTATCCTCGGTCTCGCACTCTGTATCGAGCGTATCCTTTACCTCGGTTTCTCTAAGACCAACACTAAGAAGCTCATCGCTAAGGTTGAGGCTGCTCTTAAGAACGGTGGTTATGAGGCTGCAAAGAAAGCTTGCGTTGAGACTCGCGGTCCAGTAGCTGAGATCTTCGCTGAGGTATTCGTTCGTCTTGGCAAGGGCCAGAGCATCGAGGACGCTGAGAAGGCACTCGTTGACCGTGGTGGCGTTGAGTCAAGCAAGATGGAGCAGAACCTCTCTTGGATCTCTCTCTTCATCGCTATCGCACCATCTCTCGGATTCTTGGGAACAGTTATCGGTATGATCCAGGCATTCGACGCGATTATGGTTGCAGGTGATATGTCTCCAGCAGTCGTTGCAGGTGGTATGAAGGTCGCTTTGATCACTACTGTGGGTGGTTTGATCGTAGCCGTTATCCTTCAGATCTTCTACAACTACATTCTTTCACAGGTTGAGTCTCTCACTATCGATATGGAGGACGCTTCAATCAACTTGATGGAGGTATTGGCAGAGTATCAGAAATAATAATTTGAATCCAAACAATGAAATACGATAAATTAATCAAGTGGTTACTGGCGATTTTGTTCGTTGTGGGTATCGTATTCAGCTTCTACGGCTTTGCTGTAGGATTTGAGACAAACGGCAATGCCCCTGTCGACAATATTCTGTACTGCGCATATGCATTCGCTGCTGTCGCTATCTTGGCCGTAGTTATCGGCGTAGTAGTGATCGGTGGTATCAACAACCCTAAGAGCCTTCTTAAGCTCGTTCTCGGTCTCGTTGTTATCGCAGGTGTAGTAGCTGTTGCGTACGTACTCGCTCCAGGAACCCCAGCCGTTGGATACATCGGCCCAGAGGTGCCAGCTGGTACACTCAAGTTAACAGACACAATCCTCAACCTTACTTACCTCCTCTTCGGAGCTTCACTTCTTTCACTTGTTATTGGTTGGGTTGTCGGAGCAACACGTAAATAAACAGACGCTATGGGTAAGAAAACACCAGAAATCAACTCAAGTTCAACGGCCGATATGGCGTTCCTCCTGCTCTGTTTCTTCATGATGACTACCACCATGGACCAGGACAAGGGACTCCAGCGTCGACTTCCTCCTATGCCGGATCCAAACCAGAAGGCACAGGACCAGAAGGTTAATCGCCGCAACATCATCGTTGTGAAGATTAACTCAGCCGACAGACTTCTCGCTGGTACAGAGCCTATGCACGTCAGCCTTCTTAAGGACAAGATCAAAGAGTTCCTCTCAAATCCATACAACGATCCTAACCTCCCTGAAAAGGAAGAGAAGGAGATCGAAGGATTCGGAACATATGCGGTTTCAAAGGGTGTCATCTCACTTCAGAATGACCGTGGTACCAGCTACCAGGCATACATCGCAGTGCAGAATGAGCTCGTGAAGGCCGTAAATGAACTCCGCGACGAGTTTGCAATCGCTAACTTCGGCAAGCTTTATCTCAAGTGTAACGAAGATGAGCAGAAGATCGTAAGAGAGGCAATCCCTCAGAACATCTCTGAGGCAGAACCTAAGGACGTTTCTAAAAAGTAATAGGAGATAACAATATGTCAAAATTCAAACAGAGCGAAAAAAGGACAGTGCCACAGCCACCATCAGGCTCACTCTCCGACATCGTGTTTATGCTCCTGTTCTTCTTTATGGTGACAACCACAATGCGTGAAACAGAAAGCAAGGTTCAGCTCAGACTCCCTGAGGCATCGGAGATCGCTAAGCTCGAAAGAAAGGACTTGACTTCATACATCAACATCGGTACACCTACAAGAAACCTTCAGTCTCAGTTCGGTACCGACTCACGTATCCAGCTCAATGACTCTTTCAAGACAGTAGATGAGATCCGTGACTTCATCGCTGCAGAGCGTGACGCAATGTCAGAGGCAGACAGATCATTTATGACAGTAGCCCTTAAGGTTGACGAGAACACTCGTATGGGTATCGTAACTGACGTTAAGCAGGAGCTTCGTAAATGTTCAGCGCTTAAGATTATGTACACAGCCAGAAAACCGGCAGATAAATAATCAAAACACATACTTAAGAAAGCAGTTCTGAAAAGAGCTGCTTTTTTATTTATATATAGGTACAACATTCGGGAAAAATCGGTATTTTTGTGGGTTAAATGTAAAATACTATGAAACTCGTCAGATTTTTTAATGTACTGCTTTCTGCAGTTGTACTTTTAAGTGTAAACGGATGTGGCTCAACATCTGAAAATGAGGCCGGAAAGGCTAAATACATTTTCCTTTTCATCGGTGATGGAATGGGTATCACACAGGTTGCTGCGGCTGACTCGTATCTCGCCTACACAAATGGAGACCAGCTTGGAGGACAGTACCTTACAATGACGAGCCTGCCTCACTTCGGTCTTCTTACAAGCTACTCTGCAAACAGCAGAGTGACTGACTCTGCAGCTGCTGGAACTGCAATCGCTTGCGGTGTAAAGACAAATAACGGATCGATCGGAGTGGATGCAGAAGGAAATCCTGTAAAGAGCATTGCATACCAGCTCCACGAGGAGGATTACAACGTAGGTATCATCACAACTGTACCTCACAACCACGCTACTCCAACAGCATTCTACGCAAACAATGTCAACAGAGATGCCTGCTACGAGATGTGCCTTCAGATCCCTACCAGCGGATTTGAGTTCTATGCCGGTTCAGGTTTCATTGACTATAGAGGAAGACACAACGACCTCAGACCTATCGATGAAGTCATCGAGGAAGGTGGCTACAAGGTTGTATATGGTTTGAACGAGTATGACGCAGAAGTTAAAGCTGGAGAGAAAGTAGTATTCTGCCAGGAGAGCAATAAGGAAGAGAGCGCAGGCAACTATGTAAGCGAAGGTAAGCTTGCTGAGGATGTGACACTTGGCCAGATGCTTGAGCTCGGTCTGAAGCACCTCGGCACAAAGGAGCCTTTCTTCTTTATGTGCGAAGGCGGCAAGATCGACTGGACAGCTCACGGCAACAGGACTATGCCAATGATTATGGACATCCTCGAGTTCGACAACGCCATCAGCGTAGCATACGAATTCTACAAGAAGCATCCGAAGGAGACGCTCATCGTGATTACAGCTGACCACGAGACAGGTGGAATGTCACTCGGCTCAGGCCGCGAGGTAGACTGGGGACTCCTTGTAGAGCAGTGGGAAAGAGACAACCATAAGAACAATCTCAGCAACGAAGAGAACAGAGACCTCAACAGAAGAGCTTCTATCGGCTGGACAACAGGTTCACACACAGGAGCCCCGCTTCCTGTCTTTGCAGTAGGAGCAGGAGCTGAGAAGTTCACAGGACTTATGGACAACACCCAGATCAAGGGTATGATCTTAGGCGAATAAGAATAGAAAAGTAAGTAAAATCAATAATATATAATGGAAACAGTTATCAGAACCAAGATCAAAGACCTGCTTAAAGCAGAAGCAGGCAAAGAGGTTCTTGCAAAAGGATGGGTAAGAACCAAGAGAGGAAACAAGAATGTAGCGTTCATCGCACTTAATGACGGTTCTACCATCAATAATATTCAGATCGTTGTAGACAAGACTCCGGAGAATGAGGCAGTCCTTGCAAAGGTAACTACAGGAGCCTGCATCGCAGTGAAGGGTATGCTCGTTGAGTCAATGGGCGGCGGACAGGCAACTGAGATACAGGCAACTGAGATCGAAGTGTACGGCGAGTGCGACCCTGTACGCTACCCTCTTCAGAAGAAGGACACATCTTTCGAGTTCTTGAGAACTGTAGCACACCTCCGTCCGAGAACAAACACATTCGGAGCAATCTACAGAGTAAGAAGCAAGATGGCATATGCAATCCACCAGTTCTTCAATGAGAAGGGATTCGTGTATGTACACACTCCACTGATCACAGCTTCAGACTGCGAGGGTGCAGGACAGATGTTCCGTGTAACCACACTGGATATGGACAACCTCCCACGCAACAAGAAGGGTGGTATAGACTACACAAAGGACTTCTTTGGAAAAGAGACCAGCCTTACAGTGAGCGGTCAGCTTGAGGGTGAGCTCGGAGCAATGGCTCTTGGTGACATCTACACCTTCGGTCCTACATTCCGTGCCGAGAATTCAAACACTCCTCGTCACCTTGCAGAGTTCTGGATGATCGAGCCTGAGATGGCATTCTACGACATCAAGGACAATATGGACCTTGCAGAAGAATTCATCAAGTACCTTGTGAAGTATGCTCTCGACAACTGCTACGACGACATCAAGTTCCTCAACGACAGGTATGACAACGAGCTCCTCGAGCGTCTTGAGGGAGTAGCTGACACAGAGTTTGTAAGACTCACCTACACTGAGGGTATCAAGATCCTTGAGGCTGCAGGAGTTGAATGGGAGTATCCGGTAAGCTGGGGCACAGACCTTCAGAGCGAGCACGAGAGATACCTCGTGGAGAAGCACTTCAAGAAGCCTGTAATCCTTACCGACTATCCTAAGGACATCAAGGCATTCTATATGAAGCAGAACGAAGACGGCAAGACTGTACGCGCAATGGACGTACTCTTCCCTAAGATCGGTGAGATCATCGGAGGCTCAGAGCGTGAGGCTTCGCTTCAGAAGCTTGAAGCACGTATCGAGGAGACCGGTATGAGCCGCAAGGGACTTGAGTGGTACCTTGACACACGCCGCTTCGGATCAGCTCCTCACAGTGGATTCGGTCTCGGATTTGAGCGTCTGCTCCTCTTCGTTACAGGTATGAGCAACATCCGTGACGTAATTCCATTCCCACGTACACCAAAGAACGCAGAATATTAATCATCATCCCCGGCTTGTCCGGGGATATCATAAATCATATATATGCTTATAATAGGAATAGCCGGAGGATCCGGATCAGGAAAGACCACAGTTGTAAGAGCAATTACAGAGCAGCTCGCAGAAAATGTGGTTGTAATTCCACAGGACTCATACTATAAAGACCTCGGTCATCTAAGCGAGGAAGAGAAGAGGGTTCATAACTTCGACCATCCGGACTCGATTGACTTCGATCTTCTCAGGGCGCAGCTCAAGGAACTGCGCGAGGGTAAGGTCGTTGAGCAGCCTATATATTCATATATTACCTGCGGACGTTCGAAGAATCAGACAGTGACTGTGAAGCCCGCTGATGTGATCATCGTCGAGGGTATCCTCATATTCTGCGATCCTGAGCTCCGCGACCTTATGGACATCAAGATCTTCGTTGACGCTGACGATGACGACAGACTTATGAGGGTTATGGCACGAGACATCGTGGAAAGAGGCAAGACAGTGGAATGGGTGATCGAGCGCTACTCAAACACTGTAAAGCCTATGTACCTCCAGTTCATCGAGCCAAGCAAGAGGTACGCAGACCTTATCATCCCGCAGGGAGGCCACAACAAGGTGGCTATCGACGTGCTTTCGGCTACTATTGAAAAGTCATTTGCAAATAGTAACAAGTAATTCAAGTAACGACTGACGTGAAGCTTTTCCAAGACAAAGAAGGTCGTGCCGGACTATATATCACCGTGATTTTCCATCTCACGGTGATTATTTTGTTGCTCGCCTACCAGATTGACAACACCATCAGGCGAGAGGAAAGCTTCGTCCTGGACTTCTCCAAGCAGGAAGAGATAGAGAGAAGAGAGAAGGAAGAAGTTATGAAGCAGGACATCAGCCGCAAGCTTGAAGATATGATTGAAGCTGCCAGAAGGCAGACTTCCGGACAGATCAGAAACATAGCCGTAGATGCCGGAGCGACGTTGAAAGACGACAGGAATACTGATGCTGACCAGTTATATAAAGACGCAGAAAGGCTGGCACAGGAACTTAAGAGCGGACAGAAAAGCGCTATCGAGGAGGACGCAAGGGACGAGACAGTCGAAATGCAGCACCAGCAGAAACCTGATGGCGGAGAGCAGAAGGAATATAGCGGACCCTCAGTCGTCTCCTACAACCTCGAAGGCAGAAAGGCAAGCCACCTGAAGATCCCTGCCTACCGATGCTATGGCGAAGGCGATGTGACAGTAATAATCACAGTCAACCCTCAGGGACAGGTCCTCAATGCCAAAGTTATGGAAGACATATCGGCAACTGACGAATGCCTGAGAAACTTTGCCATCCGCGCTGCCCGACTTTCTCGCTTCAGCGCCTCACCGACAGCCCCTGCACGCCAGAACGGTGAAATTGTCTACAGATTTGTAGCACAATAATCCGCTACGACACATTGCTAATATGGATAAAGCAGAAAAATATCAGGAAGTTTATAAGCAGATCCAGAGCGTGATCAGTGGGGAAACTGACCAGATTGCGAATATGGCTAATACAGCTGCATTGCTGCACGAGGCGTTCGGATTCTGGTGGACAGGGTTCTATATCATCCGGGGCAATCAGCTCGTTCTAGGCCCTTTTCAAGGCCCTGTAGCTTGTACCCGGATCGGTTTTGGCAAAGGGGTGTGCGGTACCTCTTGGGAGAGACGCGAAACGGTCATAGTACCGGATGTTCACCTGTTTCCTGGGCACATTGCCTGCAGCAGTCAGTCACAAAGCGAGATAGTGGTCCCAATGTTCCATAACGACGAAATCTACGCAGTTCTGGACATAGACAGCAAAGAACTTGCTACCTTCGACGAAGTCGACAAAGAGTGGCTGGAAAAGATTGTAGCCTTAGACTTTATCTAGCCACAACATCATCGAGACAAGAGTGCCAGTGCATTAGAGCGTCACGGAATAGTTATTGCGTAATTTATTTGGATTAAAGTATTGACATATTGTAATTTCCGTTAATATTCTCTAAATTTGGTGCATGGTTAAGAAGTATAACAATAATCAAGAAAAGCTTGATGCAATGCGAAAAGCGATTGCATTGCGTCAGTTATGGTTAAAGGCCATCCACGAAGGAGCCAGCAAGGAAGAAATGGAGAAGATGGGTCTGAAGACTCCAGATGTGATTGCATAATGAAACAATTATCACTTAAATCAATAAATGACAAAGCGCCGCTGGAAGTATCACTGACTACAAGCGGCACTTTTACTTTTGGAACAGAGAAAGCCAGATATATTGTTGGTTTTGTAGAAGATTACACTATTCTCGACAGTGGGGTTTATCAATTCTTTATCGAAAATATCAGCGGAGCAAAAAACACATTGAGCACAAAAGTATTCCAAACGATAGTGTCAATTATTGAAGAGTTCTTCAAAAAGAACGACTCTGCAATGCTTTATATCTGCGACACAGCAGATGGCAAACAATCTGCAAGAGACAGGCTATTCGCGATGTGGTTTAATTGCTATGAAGGACATTTCAGCTATACTCTTTCGCGAGTTTCAATATGCATTGACGGCATCAGTTACTATGCTTCTTTATTGATATCCAACTCAAATCCTTCTTATGGAAAAATACTGAATGCATTTAATAATTTTGCAAGCGGGTTTTCAGATAAAGTAGAAAACATATAATCACAGACCTGAGCCAGACTTCGGTAGAATGTGAGCTTTGAAATGTTGCTATATCAAGGTGAGTGATCCGATAAGAACAAGCAGATAAAATTAAGGTCCGGCTGGATGTTGTTCCAGTCGGACCTTATAGTATTTTGAGGGGTGATGTTATTACATCTGACCCTGCTGTGCTGCCATTGCCTTTGCTTCGAGCTCTGCCTGGAGTGCCTCGAGAGTGCGTCCCTCAGGGATGTTGAGTGCCTTACGTGCCTCAGTTGTGAGGTTTACGCCCTGAGCCGGGTCAATGTAAAGAAGAGAGCTCTCCTCGAATACGAATGCAAGACCCTGAGCCTTTGCGATCTCCTGAACTGTAGTCTGAGCCTTCTCGTAGATTGGAGCCTGGAGTGAGCTCTGGAGCTGCTGCATCTCCTGCTGGAGGCTCTGCTGAGTCTGCTGGAGTCTTGACTCGATGTCCATAAGTTCCTTCTCTTTGCTCTCACGGATTGCAGATGTCCAAGTTGCTGCCTTTGCCTGATAGTCCTGCATCTTGGTCTGGTACTCCTGGTACATAGACATAAGGATCTCCTCGTTTGTCTTCTGGTTCTCCTCCATAGTCGCTCTTGCTGCGTCCATCTCTGGCATAAGCATTACGATCTCGTTGAAGTTTACGTAGCCGAACTTAAGGTTCTGTGCTGATGCAGCTACAGACATAACTGCCATCACTGCGATAAGAATAATCTTTTTCATTTCTTTTATTTTTAATTTTTATTCATTGATTCTATTAGAACTGCTGTCCGATCACGAAGTGGAACTGGCTCTTTCCGTTTACAGGATCATCGAATCCATATCCCCAGTCAACTCCAAGAAGACCGATCATTGGCAGGAAGACTCTCACACCGACACCGGCTGATCTCTTGATCTGGAACGGATTGAAGTCTCTGATGTCAGCCCAGCAGTTACCTCCCTCAAGGAAGAGCAATGCATAGATTGTAGACTGCGGCTGAAGGATGACCGGATAGCGGAGCTCGACTGTAAACTTGTCATAGACGTTACCCGCATAGTAGTTTCCGGTAGAGCTTGTCGACGCTGCAAGAGGTGTCAGCGAGTAGTTCTCATAACCTCTGAGCGAGATGATTTCCGAACCGTAAGTGTCGTAACCTGACATACCGTCACCACCGACACGGAAGCCTTCAAACGGTGAGTAACCCCAGTTTCTGTTGTAGTAGCCCAAGTAACCGAACTGTGCACGTGCCATAAGGACGAGGTCGCCTACGAGCTTCTGGAACACTGATCCCTTGAATGACCACTTGTGGTACTCGATCCACTTGTAGCGCTGCTGCGATGTCTGGAGATCATAATTGATGTCTTTCCAGCTTTCCACCTTCACCTTCTCTCCATCCGGACCAGGATACTGCTTTCTCATAAGAGAGTAAGGCGGAGTAAACTGGAGCGAGAAGCTGAAGTCAGAACCTGTACGAGGGTAGATCTGCTGGTCAGTCGATGTACGTGACAGGCTGAGTGTGTAGCTCAAGTTGTGTGAGATACCTGTGTCGAACATAAACTGATAGCCCCAGTCCTGAAGCTTATATGTCTGCCAGCTGAGCTGGTTGTAGAGCACAAAGTAGTTGTCAGGCCATTTCAGACGCTTACCGAGTCCCGCTGCAAATCCATATACCTCCATATACTCATCGTTGTTGAGGATGTTATAATATATATATGAATTTGTCTGTCTTGTGTAATAGAGCGAAGTCTGCAGCGAGGTAGGCTTCTTTCCGAAGAGCCAAGGCTCTGAGAAGCTTGCCGAGAGGCTGGTGTAATAAGTACCGTTGGTCTGGAAGCGTACAGAGAGGTTCTGTGCATCTCCGAGCGGTACCGGACGCCAGGCTGTCTTGTCGAAGAAACGGCGTGTCGAGAAGTTGTTGAAGCTTACTCCGACTGTCGCCACGAAGGTGTTACCGCCCCAACCGCCGGAAAGTTCTAGCTGGCTGGATGGCTTCTCAGTCACATTGTAGACAAGGTCCACAGTGTTGTCCATCGGGTTAGGAAGGATGGAGTAACCTGTTGCAGGGTCCATAATAGCCTCCGGGTCGAACTGTCCCATTGACGCGATTTCGCGGATAGAACGCTCGAAGTCAGACTGACTGAAAAGGTAGCCCGGACGGGTGAAGATCTGACGGCGGATGACTCTTTCGTTGGTCAGGTCATTACCGTTGATCACGATGTTGTTCAATGTTGCAGGCTTACCCTCCACGATGCGCATCTCCACATCCACTGAGTCACCCTCGATGTTCATCTCCACAGGCTGGATGTTGAAGAAGAGGTAGCCGTTGTCCCTATAAAGCTTTGAAATGTCGTAGTCAGTCTGCTTTCCGCCGCCGAAGAGTCGCTTCTCCATTGTCACGACGTCGTACACATCTCCCTTGCTGATCTTGAGGACCTCGTTGAGAACGTCTGTGCTGTACACCGAGTTTCCTGTCCAGGTAATGTCTCTGAAGTAGTACCTCTTTCCTTCATCGATCTTGAAATCGATCTGAAGACGGTTAGGCTCGACATAGTACATTGTGTCGCTGACGATTCTTGCATCCCTGTAGCCGGCCTCGTTGAAGACGGTAAGAAGGGCACGCTTGTCATTCTCGTACTCTTTTTCCTGGAATTTCTTCGAACTGAAGAAGTTCTGGAATCTCTTGTCCCTTGTCTTCTTCATCGAACGCACGAGCTTGCTCTCCTTGACATTGTCGGCTCCTGTGAATGTAATGGTCTGGATCTTGACCTTCTCACCCTTGTTCACATCGAACTGCACGCGGATCGCGCTCTTGATGACTGTGTCTCTCTTTGTATTTACATCGACCTCAACGTTGCTGAAGCCCTTTTCCTTGTAGTACCTCTTGATGATGTCGCTTGAGGTCTTGGCCACATAGTCCGAGAACTCACCTCCTCGACGAAGGTTCAGTCGCTCCATAAGTTCCTTTTCCTCGCCGCTCTTCACACCGCTGAATGTCCAGCGCGAAACGCGAGGACGCTCTACGATACAAACCTTGAAGAAAGCAGTGTCACGCGAAGGGGTAATAGAGTCAATCGCCACAGAAACATCCTCGAAATACCTCTGCAGCCAGAGTCTCTGGACGATTCCGGACATAGCCTCACTCGGTACGGTCACTTCCATACCTTTCTGAAGCGCAGCGATCTGAAGGATCTGGTCCTGTGAGAAGTACTTTGTTCCTTCCACCTTCACGCCGCCGACTATATATTTCTTCGGATTATTATAATCTACAACAATGTCCTCCCCTGACTGCTGGGCCCTAAGCGGGAGTGTCAGCGCCAGAAGAAGCATCAAGAGAGCTATTCGACAAATTCTCATCTTTATATCGTTAATTTCAAAACTGCAAATATAGTCAGATTATTTGACTTTACCATATCGGCGGTCGCGTTTTGCATAGGTTTCAAGCGCCTTTCTGAAATCATCCTTCCTGAAATCCGGCCAAAGGGTGTCGACAAAGAGGAATTCCGAGTACGCGCCCTGCCACAAGAGGTAGTTGCTCAGGCGGTTTTCACCTGAAGTCCTCACGATAAGGTCCGGGTCAGGAATACCGTCTGTAACAAGGTAGCGGCCGAAATCATCCATACTTACGGCTTCTATATCCTCAGGATGAGAAAGCATATCCATAGCCATCTTCTTTGCCGCCTGCAGAATGTCCCATTTTCCGCTGTAACTCAGGAATATGATGAGGGTCAGCACCTGATTGTCTTCGGTGCGTTTCATACAACGGTCAATCTCCTCGTTCAATTCCGGACCGAGCCTGTCCCTGTTGCCTAATACTACGAAACGGACACCATTATGGTCAAGCGAATCCATCTCATTTGCCATTGCCTTGACCATCAGGCCCATAAGGGTAGTGACTTCTTCGTCCGGGCGGTTCCAGTTCTCCTCCGAGAATGCAAAAAGCGACAGGTATTTCACACCTGTCTCAATGGCTGCCTCAACACAGGCACGCACAGAATTCACACCCTCGAAATGGCCGTAAACCCTTTCCTTTCCTCTTTCCTTTGCCCAACGCCCGTTGCCGTCCATAATCATAGACACGTGGACAGGAATCTTATCTATTGACATATGTTTATCTGTTATTTCTGACATCTTCGCCCCAGAACAGCTTCTCTGTCAGGGCGTCTATGAAATTTGACTTTTTGAGCCGGACACGTTTAAGCGAAAACTGTGCCACACTTATGCCGATCTGAGTGTCGGCCGAGACAAGAGAAGTCCTGTTATCTGCTGTGAGAATCACCTTGTCATCACGGGAAATCATCCTGAGAGTGATCTCTGCACTGTCCGGAACCACCAGAGGACGGACATTGAGGTTATGAGGGGCAATCGGAGAGATAAGAAGCACCTTCGACTCGGGGAGAACAATAGGTCCTCCCGCGCTCAGTGAATATGCAGTAGAACCCGAACTTGTCGAAACTATCAGTCCGTCAGCCCAATAGGTAGGAAGACACACTCCGTCTATCGTCACATCCACGCCAAGCATAGCCGCCCCGTTCCTGTGGACCGTAAACTCGTTCAAGGCATAAGGCCAGGAATCCACTTCACCGCCTTCGCCCGTCTCCGAGCCAAGGATGACCGCCTTGAGCATAGCCCTGCTTTCCACGGTATATTCCCCTGCGAGGATTGCCTGTGCGACGTCAGACGGACGATTCTCCGACAGGAATCCCATACGTCCGAGGTTGACTCCCATCACCGGCACATCTTTCGCTGCAACGTACTTCGAAGCAGACAGGAAGGTGCCGTCACCACCGATGCTGAGCAGCATATCCACATCATCAGGAAGCGATTCACCATCAGTCAGATACACGAGTTCACACCCACCCTCGGCGAGTTCCTCGACAAGAGCTTTGAATCCGCGGTCTTCCTCCAGTCCCCTTTTCCCTATGTATATTGCTATCTTCATATTCAACCCATATTGATACAAACTTCAAAAATAGCACATTAATATAAATAATTGAACTTTATTGTGTATTTTTGTGTTTTGTAACGACATCACAGGTATGACCAAGTTAAGTGTAAATATAAACAAGATCGCGACCATCCGCAACGCCAGAGGAGGCAGGATGCCGGATGTGGCGCTCGCTGCGGTGAACTGCGAGAAGTTCGGTGCAGAAGGCATAACAGTACATCCGAGGCCGGATGAAAGGCATATAAAATATGCCGACGTCAGGGAAATACGTCCTCTGATCACGACAGAATTCAACATCGAAGGCAATCCTATACCTTCATTCATCGACCTTGTCAACGAAAACAGGCCTCATCAGGTGACACTCGTCCCTGACGCTCACGACGCCATTACATCCGATTCGGGATGGGACACTGTCCGCAACAAGGATTTCCTCACTGAAATATGCGCCGAGTTCAGACGCAACGGCATCAGGACATCGATCTTCGTCGGAGCCGATCCGGCAATGGTGGAAGGTGCAGCGGCGTGCGGCGCAGACAGGGTGGAACTGTACACAGAACCATATGCGGCTATGTTCCCCCAAAATCCGGAAGCAGCTGTCGCTCCTTTCATCAAGGCAGCCGAAATGGCAAGGGAATGCGGGCTCGGACTTAACGCCGGCCACGACCTCAGCCTTGAGAATCTGGAGTATTTTATCCGCAATATTCCTTGGACAGACGAGGTTTCAATAGGCCACGCACTCATCAGCGACGCACTATATATGGGTCTGGAGCAAACAATAAAGGCATATCTGTCTAAAATTAAGATTTTTTAACTACCTTTGTTGCTTGTCCGCACATAATGCGACACTTTAAGAATTCTAATAAATAATTTTACTGATAATGAAAAAAGCATCACTTATTCTCTGCGCCATCGCTGTGATGGGTGCAGTTTCTTGCAACAACGCAGCTACTACTGATTCAGCTGCAACAACTGAGACAGCAGCCGCTGCAACTGAAGGAAAGATCGTTTATGTAGACCTCGACAGAATCCTTATGGATTACGATATGGCAAACGACCTCAGATCAGTGGTTGAGACCAAGGTAAACAACATCCAGGCTGAGATCAACAGAAAGGGCCAGAAGCTCGAGAAGGACGTAGCGGCTTACCAGGAGAAGATCCAGAAGGGTCTTATGACACGTTCAGTTGCTGAGGCACAGGGTCAGAAGCTCCAGCAGCAGGAGCTCGAGTTCAACAACTACGCAGCTCAGAAGCAGCAGGAGATCAACGAGGAGCAGATGGTGATGATGAACCAGCTCGGTGACGCAATCCAGACTTACCTCACAAAGTATCAGGCAGAGAAGGGTTACGCAATGATCCTCACAAACTCAGGCGGAGCTCCTGTAATCGCTGCTGATGCATCACTCGACATCACTGAGACAGTCCTCGCAGGACTCAACGAAGAGTACATCAAGACTAAGAACACAAAGGAGTAATCATTGAAAATAGCAATACTGTCCTGTTTCTATCCCTATCGAGGAGGAATTTCTCAGTTTAACGCCTGTCTGTATGGCGAACTGAGCAAACACAATGTTGTCAGGGCCTTCAATTTCAAGAGGCAGTACCCTGAATTCCTGTTCCCGGGAAAGACTCAATTTGTGACAGCGGACGACGAGGCCGTGCCGGTGGAGAGCATATCTCTGCTGGACACGGCCAATCCTTTTTCTTACTACAGCACCTACAAGGCCATCAGAGATTGGGAGCCCGACCTGCTTATAGTAAGGTACTGGATGTCCTATTTCGCCCCTTCTTTGGGCTATATAACCAGAAAAATGAAGAAACATTGCAAGGTGATCTCCATCCTTGACAATGTCATACCGCACGAGCCTCACTTCTTCGACACGCCCCTGACAAAGTACTTCCTCAAGGGAAGCAGCGGCAGCGTGACCCTCTGCGAGGCCGTGTCAAAGGATCTGCTCAAGATCCAGCCGCAATCGCATTACACTGTCATTCAGCATCCTCTCTACTCTCATTTCGGACAGAAGAAGGACAGGGCTGAAGCAGAAAAGAAGCTCGGCCTTCAGCCGGGCAGAAAGAACATCCTGTTCTTCGGACTCATCCGCACATACAAGGGCCTTGACATACTGCTGGAAGCATTTGAAAAACTTACCGACGACTACCAGCTGATCATCGCCGGAGAACCGTACGGGTCATTCGACAAGTATCAGGAAATAATCGACAGGATGCCTGAAGGAAAGAACATATCGATGAATCTCAAATATATAAAGGATTCTGAGGTAACGGATTATTTCTCGGCTGCGGACGTGGCTGTGCTTCCGTACAGGAGCGCCACCCAGAGCGGCATCAGTTCGGTTTCATATCACTTTGAAGTGCCGATGATCGTGACGGATGTCGGCGGACTCAAAGAGACAATAGGTGACGCAGGCACGGGACTTGTGGCACCGGTAGGGACTCCCGAAGCTATATACTCTGAGATCATCCGGTATTTCAGCGACCCTTCCATCAAGGAGGACTGCATAAGGAACATCCGCGAGGAGAAGGAAAGACTATCTTGGAAATCATTCGCCGACAGGCTTTTGGAATTTGCCGGCACACTATAAGGAAAAGATATGAAGAGAAATGTTATCATAAAGGTGATGACAGCGCTTGCCCTGACAATGGGAAGTGCTGCGGCCGCTCTCGGACAAGAGTACCAGAACACCCCTGTAACCATATCAAAGGACAAGGTAAGACACAACGGCGAAGTGTGCTACTCGCACATCGTGAAGGAAAGGCAGACGCTCTACTCGATCAGCAAGGCATATAATGTCTCTATCGAAGATATATATAAGTACAACCCTTCGGTGAAGGAGAATGGTCTGAAGATCAACACGATCCTTATCATCCCTATTGCGGGAGAAGCCACCCAGACCAATGCAGACGTGGCTGTGGAGATGGCAGCAGAGCCGGTTGTCGAGGCTGTGGCAAAGACAGAGGAGGCGCAGACGCCTGTTGCTGAAACAGTGTCTGAACCTGAGGTAAAGCCTGAAGTAAAGGTTGAGCCAGTAACAGAGCCGGAAGACGAAGACATAGTCATAAAGAGAAAGACTCACACTGTAAGGTGGTTTGAGGACCTGGACACCATAGCAGAAAAGTATGGAGTGACTGTTGAAGCCCTTATGGAGATCAACGGACTCACAGGCAGGAAACTCACAAAAAGACAGAAGCTCATCATCCCTACAGAGGAGGAGGCAGCTCAGGCGCAGGCCGATGACAATGGCCTTGAAGACGGGGAGACACTTCTGGATGCCCCAGACACAACTGCAGTGACAGACACTCTGATGCTTCCGGAGATGCCTTCAAAGAAGATTGTAGACCTCAGTCTTATGCTCCCTTTCAATGCTTCATCTGCAAAGGGAAGCTCAAGCAACAACATCGACTTCTATAGTGGAGTTCTTCTTGCAATCTATGAAATGTCACAGAACGGAGTGAGCACATCACTCGACACCTACGACATAGCGGATGGAAAGATAAAGACTGACCTCGACAGCTTGAAGAACGAGAATGTCGTGATCGGACCTGTGTCGACCGGAGACCTCACAAGACTCTTCAAGACAGCACCGGAAGACAAGATGGTCGTGTCACCGCTTGATCAGAGGGCTGAAAAGCTCGTGTATGAGCACAGCAATATGATCCAGGCACCTACACCATACAGCGTGATCTACACCGACCTTATGGCCTGGATGAAGGAAGACCTGCAGGAGGGCGACAGGGCAATAGTTGTCACAGAAAAAGGAGCCAGGGCAACCGAAGCAGTTCAGGCTATGATGGCTGCAGTAGACTCGTCAAAGATCGAGTATAAGGCGTTGTCCTACAGCATCCTCGAAGGAAGGGACGTTCCGGAATCCCTCGCCTGGCTTATGACAGAAGACGAAACAGCCTCAAACAGAGTCTTCATCGCATCAGAAAGCGAGGCATTTGTAAACGATGTTGTGAGAAACCTCAACGTAATGATTCACAAGAAGTACAAGGTAGTACTCTATGCTCCGGGCAGGATCAGAAACTTTGAGACAATCGAAGTGGACAACTTCCACAACAGCAACCTGCACGTCAGCCTCGGCTACTACATCGACTACGATGACGCCAAGGTAAAGGAGTTCCTCCTCAAGTACAGGGCCCTTTACAACTCAGAGCCTACCCAGTTCTCATTCCAGGGTTATGACCTTGCAAAGTACTTCATCGGGCTCTGCTCTAAGTACGGAGAGAACTGGACACAGAAACTCGAGTCTTCAGACAGCAAGATGCTTCAGAGCATCTTCCGATTCAGAAAGACTGAGGCAGGAGGCTACATCAACACTGGTGTACACCGTCTTGTCTATGGAGAAGGTTATCAGATAATTTCCAGATAATCAGGATAAAAGCGATTTCGCATTAGCGATTGCGGCATCTGTCAGCTCAGAACCGCTGAGCATACGCGCAACTTCGAGAACTCTCTGCTCTGCGGAGAGTTTTTCTATTGTAGACACAGCCTTCGATGTGGAAGGATCTATGGTCTTTGATACGAGATAATGTGCAGATCCCTTTGCTGCGACCTGAGGAAGGTGAGTGATCGCAAACACCTGCATATATGCACCCATAGAGCATATCATAGAGCCCATCTTGTCAGCGACACTGCCAGAGACTCCGGTGTCGATCTCATCGAAGATCATTGTAGGCATATTGGTGTACTTCGCCATCATTGCCTTGAGAGAGAGCATTATGCGCGACATCTCACCTCCCGAAGCACATTTAGCCACATCGACTGCATTTCTTCCTGTAGCAGAGAACCTGAACTGGATCTGATCGCGGCCTGTTGCTCCTACAGGGGCCGGAAGCAGCTCTACTTCGAACACTGCATACGGAAGCTCCAGATCGCGGATTGAGCCTGTGATAGTCTCTGCAAACGCATCCACAGAAGAAGCTCTTCTGTTATGAAGCTCATCTGCAACAGATTGGAGAGACTTCTGAACCGCCTTGATTTTAGAGAGAAGTTCCTCGCGTTTTTCTTCCAGCTGAGTCGAATCAAAAAGGGCCTCGGACAGGCTGTCCCTCAGTGCAATGAGTTCAGCCTCTGTCCTGCACGAATGTTTCTGAAGAAGGCCGTACAGGAGTGACATACGATCCTCGACTTCTTCCAGTCGCGACTCGGAAAGTTCTGTACGTGAATTGATTGACGAGATTTCTGACAGGATGTCGTCCAGCTCTCTACGGCACGAATCTATCCTGTCCGCAAGTTCGGACACTTCAGGAATGTACCTTGACACCTTGGAAAGAGCCTTGTCTGCTTCCTTGAGAACAGAATCCACCGACAATGTCTCCCCCATAGATGAGGCTGCAGTGAAAAGTTCTTCCACACTGCAGAGGCTTGTCTTGATCTCCTCTGCATTGGCCAGCTGCCTCTGCTCGATTTCGAGCTCTTCGAGCTCTCCCTCCCTGAGCCCTGCCGCCTCAAGCTGACGGTACTGGGCCTCGTTATAGTCCTTCTCCCCTGCCAGACGCGCCAGACGGGCATCCAGAGCAGAGAGCTCCGAATTCAGCGTACCTAGCTCGCGATACAAGGCTGCACATTCCTCGCGAAGCTGGGAATTGCCCGCATAATGATCAAGGATGTTCAGCTGGAAACTCTTGTCTGACAGCAGGAGGGTCTGGTGCTGGGAATGTATGTCGACCAGACGTGATGATATCTCCTGAAGAACGTTTACCGGAACCGGCGAATCGTTGATGAACGAACGCGACCTTCCGGAACGGTTGACCACCCTCCTCACTACGAGGTGGCCCTCTTCCCACTCCACTTCATTTTCTTCGAGGACCTCTTTCAAAGAAAGGTCTGAGGTCTCGAATTCGGCCTCCACCACGCAGTTGTCTGCGCCTTCAGAGACCATTGCGGCATCAGCCTTGGCTCCCATAAGAAGAGACAATGCTCCAAGCAAGATAGACTTACCTGCACCTGTCTGACCTGTAATAATGATCAGACCCTCTGGAAAATCGATTTCCAAAGAGTCTATCAATACATAATTCTTTACCTGAAGCCGGCTGAGCATAAGTAATTATATTACTCGTCCTGCTTTGCCATTCTGTAGAAGACTTCGCCTTCCTGGAACTCCTCGATTGCTACGAGGCTTGGCTTAGGCTGTCTTTCATAATATTTTGAGATCTCGATCTGCTCACGGTTCTCGAACACTTCCTCCATTGTGTCTCTTTCGTTCTTGAACTCATCGAGCTTTCTTGTAAGTTCCTTCTTCTCCGCAATAGCGATCTGGTTTGCTCTCTTGGCGAGAACCACTACTGACTCGTAGATGTTGCCTGTAGGTGCAGCGAGGTCGCTGAGGTCTCTTGTAAGAGTGTTTGTAGGTGTTTTCTTAGTTGCCATCTGTATAAAATTTCTTCTGTTAAACTTTCTTTTCCGGGAGCGATGTGGAATCCCTCCATATTATTATACCCCCGTAATTCAAGAGAGTTTCAATTATTTTTTGCTGTTTTTTCTTTCTTCCTTGAGAAGGGCCTTTCTCTCCTTCGCAAAATCCCTGTCTGTCATCTCCTCGTCTTCGATGGCCACATCCCTTCCAAGGGCTCTCTGGGCCTTCTTGTAGACATTGTCCAGCTCTCTGCGGTACTTTGACTCTGGAATCTCGCCGATGAAGTTGTAGTAGTCATCAATGAAAGTAAGATACCTTTCCTTCTGCTTTGCCTGCACACTGTTAGCAGCATAGTTGTAAGAGGACATTGCTATATAATAAAGGATGTCCTCTCTATATATGTTCTCGGAATCTTCCTTGAGCACATTTCTGAAAGCTACGCGAGATGCCAGATAATCCTCCATCTTATAGTAGAGTTTGGCACTTTCGTATGCCTTGCGGTCCAGTCTCTCACCAAGATCCAGGAGCATATCCTTACAGGTCTGCATATGAGGAGTTTCCGGGAACTCAAGCATATATTCGGAGATCTCTGTCATAGCCTTATAGGTAGGCTGCTGGTCGAGTTCGTACCTGAGTGTCTCACGATAGAGGCAGTCCAGTCTGAGGTACCTTGCCTCAGAAGCGAACGGGCTTCTCGGATAGTTCTCGAGGAAGTTCTCGAAGTTGGTCTCCGCAGTGTAATAATCTTTGAACTTATAGTTGCTCAATCCCCAGTAGAATCTGACGGTGTCGTCCCTCTCGGTTCCGTTTGTGAGCATAGACAGGGACTCGAACATAGTTCCTGCCTTTGAATACTTGCCTTCATTGAAAAGCTGGAAGGCCAGTTCATACTTTGCATCGGCGTCATTACTGCCAAGGAGAACCTCGTACTGTGTCTTGCACGACGAGAAAAGCACCAGGGCGATAAGGGCCGGGATAATAGTCTTCAATTTCATCTTCTGACTGTTAAAGCATTTTGAGGAATTTCTCTGCATCAAGCGCTGCACGGCAGCCTGAAGCGGCCGCTGTAATCGCCTGTCTGTAAAGCGGATCCTGCACATCACCTGCAGCGAAGACTCCTGGGACATTTGTCTTGGAAGTCTTTCCGTCTGTCACGATGTAGCCTTCCTTGTCCACTTCGATCCACTCACGGAACACGTCTGAGTTCGGATGATGACCGATAGCAAGGAAAAATCCGTCGACAGCTATATCAAAAACCTCGCCATCCTTTCTGACAAGCCTTGCTCCTGTCACGCCGTAAGCGTCGCCAAGCACTTCCTGAGTGTTGCAGTTCCACAGAACTTCGATGTTTTCTGTCGCCATAACGCGGTCCTGCATTGCCTGAGAAGCTCTGAGGACGTCTCTGCGGACGATCATATATACCTTCTTGCAAAGACCTGCAAGGTAAGTAGCCTCCTCACAAGCTGTGTCACCGCCTCCTACGACAGCAACAGTCTTCTTTCTGTAGAAGAAGCCGTCGCAAGTAGCGCAGGCTGACACTCCAAGGCCTCTGTACTTGAGTTCTGAGTCAAGTCCGAGGTACTTTGCTGTAGCACCTGTCGCGATGATGAGTGTCTCTGCCTCTACCTCCTTCTCACCGTCGATGACGAGTTTGAACGGTCTTTCAGACAAGTCTGCCTTTGTGATGGCTCCTGTGCGGATCTCTGCACCAAGACGTACTGCCTGAGCTCTCATTGTGTCCACAAGCTGCTGGCCTGAGATACCGTTCTCGAAACCAGGGTAGTTCTCGATGTCTGTTGTGGTGGTAAGCTGTCCACCTGGCTGGACACCCTCGTAAACTACAGGTGAAATGTCAGCTCTTGAAGCATATATAGCCGCTGTATAACCCGCCGGGCCGCCTCCGACGATAAGGCACTTTATTCTTTCCATATTATATGTATTACAACTTGATTTGCAATTTGTTATTCCAACCTGCAAATATAACTATTTTTTCAGACTTTCATAAGATATGGCTTCGCCTTTCTGTAGGCAAAACTCAAAATACAGTCCGGCATAAGGGCACACAATGGGATGAATATCTTGTTTAGAAGACCGGGAACCACTCCCCTTCTGCGTCTGAATGTGGCTTTCAGAGCCTTGGAAGCCGCCTTTTCCGGAGTAATCATCACTGCAAGGGCGCGCGCCAGCCTGCGATACTTGTCCTTGAGAGGCACAAGCGGAGTGTCCACCGCGCCGAAATAGGCAGTCGTAACACTGACTCCTGTTCCGCGGCATTCTATCCTTAGTTCCCTCGAATAATCCTTGACAAAGCGCTTTGTGGTGCCGTACATTCCGATGCCCGGCCATATCATCCAGGCCGAAATGGAGGATATATTCAATATATAACCACGGCCTCGCTCCTTCATCTGACCTACATATTTGCGGCACAGCATCAGCGGCGTGTACATATGCACCATCATAATCCGGCCGAGCATCTTTTCGCTGGTCTCGGCTATGCCCTGGCAGTACATTATACCGGCATTGTTCACGAGGACTTCCACCGGAAGGCCCTCGGTTACCTTATATATATTATCTGCCGCTTCCTGCAATGACAGGTCCTGCACTACTGGCAGCACCTTGAACTGCTCCCGCTGCGGCTGCGGAAGATCCGGCGAAGCCTCCACTTCCGCCCGCACCAGCGCCACCGCCTCGTCGAGCTTCTCCGCATTGATGTCCACCGCGACGATGTTATATCCCATCATCGCGAGCCTGCGGGCATAGACGCGTCCCATTCCTGAAGCGGCTCCGGTCACGAGCGCCCAGTTCTTATATCCGTTAAAAATCTTTTTCATCTTTTAGATTTTATTGCGACTGCAAATTTAGTACAAAAAAGACATCTCGGCTCCCGACGTCGCCCAATGTGACAAAAGAAACGTGCGGCGCATATCATAAATTGGAATTTTTCAAATTTATTTGGCGGATTGGGAAGAAAGCGATATATTTGCACGAAGAAATTTAAAACTATGAATACACATAAATGCCCTACAATGGAGGAGTTCAGAGAGCTCCTCAAGAAACACTCGTTGAAAGCAACTCCTCAGAGACTTGCCGTCCATAAGGCAATGATGGAGCTCGGTCACGCCTGCGCGGATATGGTGACAGAGAAGATCAAAGAAGACGGCCAGGCGAAGGTGACCGTCGCTTCGGTATATAACATCCTTACACATATGGCGATGCTGGGAGTCTACCACCATCGTATGAGTGCCAACAACAAGATGTACTTCGATGTGAACACATTCAAGCATCTTCACTTCTATGACCAGCACAACCACGTGTTCAAGGACGTGATCGACGACGAACTCGTCACTATGATCGAGTCGCACCTGAGCCGCAAGCGCGTGAGAGGCTACAAAGTGGAGGGATTCGACGTGCAGCTCATCGGAAGGCCGACAAAAAAGAAGTATACAGTATAATTTTTGACACTTGGTGCAACAAAACAAGAAAAAAGTGCATCTTTGTGCCCGGAATTAACAGATATACTTCAAGAACAGATATGAAAAGATTGATTATTTTTATTGTCGCAGGTATTGCGGCCCTCGCTGCAACGTCTTGCGATAAGGACAACACACTTCGTTACAACAACTTCACTATGGGAAACATCGTTGACGGAAAGTTCGTCAGCGACCAGGGAAACACATTCAACGTAGTAGAGCAGACTTGCTCCGGCAGACTTGACACTCTGGAAAGAGCAATCATCCTTTGCGACATCCTGTATCAGGAAGAAGGCGGCGACTATGCAGTCAGACTCAACAACTTCCAGAAAGTCCTCACAAAGGCCCCAGTAAAAGCAAGCGAAACTACAGACGAAAGCATTCTCAAGAGAGACCCTATCATCCTTTCAGACCTTTGGATCTCAGGCGGTTACATCAATATGCTTCTTACCCTCCCGGTAAAGATGAACAGCAAGCAGCCACACATCATCAACCTTATGCTTGATGACGCAGCCCAGGCAGAAGGAGCCTACAAGTTCACACTTCTTCACAATGCAGGCGGCGAGATTCTGAAAGCTGACAGCAGCAACAACGATGTATACCTTGCAAATGCATACGCAAGCTTCCCTATCACTTCTATCCTTACAGACGAGACAGCAACATTCCAACTCACCTGGACAAGCTACAAGGTAAACGGCCAGTATATGATTTCAGCAGACACAGTTGAGCAGACCTATGAGTTCAATTATGTAAAGGGAGCATTCGAGCAGGCTCCAGCTGAAGGTTCAGCAAAAGTCTCATCATTCAGCCTCAGATAAGAAGCTGCATTTACAGAAATATTTGAAATTAATCCCCGGTGTAGTAGACATTCATTCCCCAGATCGCTACACGGGGATCAATTTTATTGCCTTCACTGTCCGCATCCATTGTGGAGAGTTCCACTGAGATTTTAGATTCCCTGAAACCAGGAATGATCATATCTGCCATTTCCTCAGTAAAATAGGCCTTGAGCTGATCAGGAACAAGCTTTTTGACCTTGTCTATATACGAATTATCCTCACCGTTGATGAGTTTTCTCAGGCCCTCGACAGAGACTCCGTAAAGCGAAAGAATAAAATCAACGCCTTTCTCTGTCACACCATAATAATGGACTTCCTCATCAAGAATGGTGACCTCGTGCATTCCTGGCTTGACCTCGAACTGACCTGCAGGATACGGGCGCAGAACAAACAGCGATGACGGCAAGTTCACGTACGCAGCAAACTGGTCGAGGGTCATAGTGTAATCTGCCTCATAACCGAGAAAAGCTGTCTCAATCTTTATGTTGCTGATCGTCAAAGCACTCCTGCTTCCAGTCCAGGACGATGCAAAAAATCCGAATTCTGTCATATTGATAAAATCAGCCACCGTACCTGTAAGGGTCACTGAACCAGTAGAAGACTTATCTCCCAGAACCAGGAATCCATCCACCGGCACACCGTTTACAAAACCGCTGTCCACGTGACAAGTAGAATCCAGTCCGAACATAGAACTGAGCTCTGGCATAGTGGTAATCGGATTGGTGAGTGGTCTGACCGGAACATTCAATGTCTTGATCTTACCCTCCTCAAAGCTGACGGCTTCAGACAGACGTATAGTCTTCTCAGAACCGTTCACCAGGACTGTGAGTCTGGAATCAGCCTTGGCCTCAAAAGGTTTGACTGCCAGATAGAACTTAGCCTGCTCTCCGGCTTCCAGTTCAGCATCAAGGACCTTAAGCGTTGCAGTCGATGAAACCGAAGCCTCATCGAGAGGGGTACAAACTGCCTCATCTCCTGTAATGTCGATCAGGAATTTGCCAACCAATGGTTCTGAGGCACGGATTCCGACAGAAGTCACCGAGATCGGAACAGATGTTTCGTTTATCACATTGACAGCCACAAGGCTGGCAAGCTGCTTCATTACTCCCGACGGAATCTCGTCGGATGGCACTCCCTTGATTGATGTATATAAAGGATAATTATCTCCGGAGATATGGCTCATATTATCCTTGCCCTGCTGAAGCTGAGTCTGATGCACCGTAGCTCCAAGCGTCATCTGGCCGGCTAGCTTAGGCGCAGGCGAAAGCATATACTCATTATATGGATATATGAAATACCAGTCGTTGCTTTCCGCCTCAAGCGGCTCTGAAAGAGCGCCTGTGAAAAGACCGTCGGAAAGGTTCTCGTCATCTATTATGAAAGCTCCGTCTCTTACATAATCCTGACTGTTGCTTTGGGCGTGGAAGACGCCTATCCTGTCGCCAGCCTCCCACTCAGTGGAAAATCCGGCATTGACAGTCTTCGTCTGTAAAGATGAAGCATATATTTGGAATGGCACATCCCTGCTTCCTTGTTCAAGCACAGGGCCGGCAACATCCTGCACGCATCCGCTGATAACAGATGCGACAGCAATGACAACCGACAGGAGCAAAAATCTTTTCATAATCTTTAACACAATTCACAAATATAATAAATCTATTGACAACTCCACCTTGAGGGCAAAAAAATCACAAATTTTACCATCGACATATTGCAGATATGAAAATTATACCTATCTTTGCAGTCCATTAAACCAACATGGTGCCCTTAGTTCAGTTGGTTAGAGCGTCAGATTGTGGTTCTGAATGTCATGGGTTCGAATCCCATAGGGCACCCCAAAATCCTCGTAATCGTCAGATTATGAGGATTTTTGTTTTGACCTATGGAGCAACGAACCCAAGGGTTCGCAATCGACGAAGTCGCCTGCGTCAGCAGGTAATCGACGAAGTCGCCTGCGTCAGCAGGAATCCCATAGGGCACCCCAAAATCCTCGTAATCGCCAGATTATGAGGATTTTTGTTTTCAACCACATACACAATATGCCTGCTGTCTAAATGCAGCAGGCATATTCTATAAGACATTATCAGACAGCAGATTAGCTGATTCTCTGCTAGGGCTGAAAAGTTGGCGTTTACTGGTAGTCATCCCCTGACCTTTTATATAAGGGCGAAAAGCATATAGGTCCAGTGAGCTATGATTGCCGCGACAAGGCCGCCGATGGTGTGGGCTATGATTGCTTTTGAAGTGAGGTTTCTGTAACCGAGCGAGTCGAGCATTGCTGTGTGAGTGCTGAGGTAGCCGCTCCAGCACATTCCAATGGCTGTGCATACTGCGATTGCGTTTCCGTCCATCCATCCATTTGCTATAAACTCCGGCACAAGGCCTAGGGCGGCTCCCACAGCGCCGAGGGCTGTGATAGGGAACGCCACCACGTGAGGGTCAGTGAAACCGAAGAGGAATTCGAACACGAAGTCTATCTTGCCGGCAAGCCAAGGAAGGGCTTCAATGCCTTGATAGGCCGCACCTGTATATCCATCAGGACCGGCTCCGAAAGTGAGGATCATCACAAGTGTAGAGATTATGAGTACACCCGGGATTATGGCTATACCTACATCCACTCCGGTACGTCCACCGTCAAGGAGCGAATCAAGAATCCTTACGAAGACCGACTTTCCGTCCTCCTCCTCTGATTCGGCCTCCTTCTCTTCAGTCTCGCATACATTCTCTGTGAGATATTCAGGATAAGCCTTGACTACAAACCTCTGCATAAGCCTTGTTGAAACGATACAGCCGCAGAAAGCTCCGAATAGGCCGATGAATGGCTCTGCATAGAATCCCTGGCCCACCATAAAGACAATTACCAGCAATCCCATACCGAAAGCGGTACCGAAGTTGGTGAGCGATATGAACTGGTACTTCTTGAAGTAACTGCTGAAATGCTTGTCCTGCGCAAGGGAAATGATGGCAGGATTGTCAGAAAGGAAAGTCATTACGGCTCCCAGTGATGCAACTCCCGGAAGATTGAAGAGTGGTTTCATCAGAGGGCGGAGGAGCTTCTCCAGAAGGGTTACTACTCCGAATTCAACGAAAATCTTGCTTAGCGCTCCGGTTATCACGCAGATTGCCATTAGGTAGAACACTGTATTAAGAAGCAGGTCGTGCGCTGTCTTCATAATGGTGTTCAGCATATTGGACGTGCCCATTACTGAGCCTATCCAGGTGAATAGTCCTCCGACGACAAGGAGGCAAGGAACTCCGGCAGGGATGAATCTGCCGATACCTTTCTGTTTCATATGTCAAGGTTTTATTCGTAAAGCAGACAAATATAAGTAAATGTACGGCTTTGCTCCGAAATTCCTTTAAAAAAAAGACAAAAGTTTTAAAAAAAAGAAAAATCTGCAGGTCGCAGACACAGATCTTGAGGTTTATACGGACAGTAGAGATAACTTTGCCTGAGGGCATAGAAAAGTGCTCTGTTGGGATATGAAGATGAAGGAACTGAGTCTGGATGAGAGACCTCGCGAGAAGATGCTGGAGAAGGGAATGAACGCCCTGAGCAATGCCGAGCTGCTGGCAATACTGCTGCGCACAGGCACAGGAGGGATGAATGTTGTCGAGACTGCCAGGGAACTGCTGGCCGGATGCGGCAACAGGATAAATGAGGTGGCAGGGATGTCCACCGAGAGGTTATGTCAGGTGAAGGGCATCGGGCCGGGCAAGGCCGTGAGCATAGCGGCGGCCTTTGAGCTCGGCAGGCGATGCGCTGCGGAGGCAGCCAGAGAGCAGCACACAAGCATTTCTTCGCCAAAGGATGCTGTCCGGCTGCTTCTCCCCCACCTGCGTGACCTGGACCACGAAGAGTGCTGGGTACTGTTCCTCAACAGGGCCAACTACCTTATAAATAAGGAAAGGATCACGATAGGGAGCGGAGATGCGACACTCATCGACATCAGGACCATCATAAGAAGGGCAATCGAGAAAAAGGCCACCGGTATCATATTGTCCCACAATCATCCGTCCGGAAACGCTATGCCAGGCAAGGCGGACATAGAAGAGACCGCCAGACTGAAAAAGGCTTTGGGCACCTGCGACATCTCTCTGATAGACCACATCGTCATCGCGTCAAAGTCTTACTACAGTTTCTCCGACGAAGAATTGTGCAGGTTCTGATTTTGTTATTGAAAATCTTGTATATTTGTATGACCAACACTATTGCTATGGAAGTCATAAACCTTGGAGCCAGGAACTCCATCCTCAACAAATTCGTCGCCCAGATGCGCGACAAGACAGTACAGAAGGACAGTATGCGTTTCCGCAGGAACCTTGAAAGACTGGGCGAGATTTTCGCCTACGAGATAAGCCAACGCCTCGAGCACTCGCCCAAGGAAGTGGTAACTCCTCTTGGAATCGCCAGCATACCGACATATGACGACAAACTTGTCGTAGCATCCATCCTGCGCGCCGGCCTGCCGCTTCACCACGGCATCCTGAACTACTTCGATGACGCCCAGAACGCGTTCATCGCCGCCTACAGGAAGTACGACAAGGGAGAGGACTTCCATATAAATATAGAATACTGCAGCACTTCCGACCTGACAGGAAAGACCCTGATACTGGCCGACACTATGCTCGCTACCGGAGCCTCGCTGGAGCTCGCCTACCAGAGGCTCTGCGAGGAGGGAGAGCCGCTTTACACTCACATCGTCTGCCCCGTTGCCAGTGCATATGCTGTAGAATACCTTCAGAAACACATCCTGAACAAGAATGTCGCCCTGTGGGTGGCTGCGATAGACGAGGAACTGACCAGTCAGGCCTACATAGTCCCTGGCCTTGGAGACGCAGGCGACCTCGCTTTCGGAGAGAAGAAATAGGCTCTGTCAATCGACAGAGAAAAAAAAATGGGCCGACTAATAGTCGGCCTGTTTTTATAACTCTTTGCGAAGGCGTGCCTTCGGTATATTCAGTTGATCCCTGTACTTGGCGATGGTTCTTCTCGCGACCTTATAGCCCTTGAGGGTCATCTGGTCCACGAGTTCGTCGTCTGTCAGAGGCTTGTGCTTGTCCTCGTTCTCCACGCACTCAAGCAGCGCCTTCTTCAATTCGCGTGTCGAAACTTCCTCGCCCTCCTGGTTTTCCAGTCCTTCAGAGAAGAAGTATTTCAGAGAATATATTCCGAAATGCGTTTCTATATATTTACTGTTCACCACTCGTGAAATCGTAGATATATCAAAGCCTGTCACTTCCGCTATATCCTTGAGTACCATTGGCTTAAGATTGGTTTCATCTCCATCCACGAAGTACTCTCTCTGGTAATCCACTATGGCCTGCATTGTGGTCATAAGGGTGTTGTGGCGTTGACGGATGGCTTCCACGAACCACTTGGCAGAGTCCAGCTTCTTCTTCACGAAAGCCGCCGCTTCCTTCTGAGCCCTGTCTGACGAATGGGCCGCATCCATAAGGATGTCCGCATATTTCCTGTTCACCTTCAGCTCCGGCAATGCAAAGCGAGGCATAGAGAGTCTCAAGTCGCCGTCTGTATAATCAAGGATGAAATCCGGAACTATCTGCTGAGCCTGGTCAGTGTAGGAATCATCGATCTGACCTCCCGGAGAAGGATTGAGCTTGAGGATCTTGGCCATAGCCGCCTTCAGTTCATCTTCCGTGATGTTCATTCGGGTCATTATCTTATGGAAGTGCTTTCCGGTGAACTCATTGAAATAGTGGGTCAGGATCTTGACAGCCCTCTCCACGTCCGGAGTCTTCTTGCAATGTCTTATCTGAAGAAGGAGGCACTCGCGAAGGTCGCGCGCTCCCACGCCTGCCGGCTCGAATTCCTGGATGACCTTGAGCATCTGAAGGACTTCCTCCTCTGTGGTCTCGATGTTTGCACGGAAGGAGATGTCATCCACAATGCTGTCAATGCTTCTGCGCAGGTAGCCGTCATCATCGAGGCTTCCGACGATGAACGCAGCCACCGAGTACTGATGTTCAGTAAGGTTTCGGTAGCCCAGCTGCTCCAGAAGGCTCTGGGTGAAGCTCTCCTTTACTGAAAATGTGTTGTACTGCGGGCGCTCGTCCTTGGAGTAGTTGTCCGCCCTGAGTCTGTAGCTCGGTATCGGATCGTCATCCTTGTACTCCGACAAAGACACCTCTCTTGGAGCCTCTCCATCCTCAGACTCGGAAGACACATCCTCATCCAGAACAGGATTCTCTTCAATCTCCTTACGGATGCGCTGCTCAAGTTCCATCACAGGCATCTCGATGAGTTTGATAGTCTGAATCTGCAGAGGCGAGAGCTTCTGGGTCTGCTTCAATTCCAAACCTTGCTTTAACATCTCACTGACAATTAATTATTTACACTCTAACTCTTATTTGAAGTGGTAATCCCCACTACACTTTCTTATTTACGTCTCAACACTTTTATCGTGTCGACAATCACGGCACGTTCGCTGTCCACTGCCGGATACTCTATGTTCTCTTTCACCACGAATGCACTTGGGAAACTGTACTTTATGCGGCTGAGCATCTCCATCGCCTCGGACCTGGTCCTGAAGTCTCCTACTGTGACTTTGAAGTACGGGTTGGCATACACTCTATATGCCGCAATCTCTGGATAAGCACTTCTGAACTCCTTCAAGACCTTCTCAGATTCAGCGCGCGCTGTCTGCTTGTTGTCAAAGAAGATTCTTACCCTATATCCCTTGATGGTCCTGTCCTTATTTGTATATATGTGCTTTCTTACGGCGTCAGCCACTTCGGGTGATTGGTTGATACTTACGTCCGCGCCTTCACCATCCTCGGAAACGGGCATCAGCATAAATATATCCTTACCCGCAAGGGTTGTGTCCACAGCCTCTACCGGCCTGTAGATGAGCGAGTCGACAAGTTCGTAGCCTTCGGGGATTTCTGTGATCTCCTGTGCCGAGAGCGGGAGGGAGATCAACGCAGCGAAAACCGCTGCTATAACAATCATTGATTTTCTCATCTGATAAGTTCCAAAAGTTTGTTCAAAGGTATGTCTTCAAGTTCTACAGTCCTGACCTTGCCGTTCCTGACGCGCACATCTGCCTTCAAATCCACTACGCACTGCTTCAGGACAGCCTTGTCCATATACTTGGCGAGTTCGAATATTCCTATGCCGTCAGCTACTTTTGCATCGGCACGCAGGGTGTAGGTCTGCTCTGATTTTGCGGTCAATGTGACAGGGTCGACGGCGATGCTACCAATAACCTTGCCATTGTGCTCCAACACGCCGGAAATTTCTGAAACAGACACTTCGGCCGCGGGGTTGGCGACAGTCACCGAGCCGGTCACGACGTACTGCCTGAGGCTTTCAGGGGAGACGCTTTCAAGCTTGGCATCCAGGATTCTGATCTGCTGTAACTTCTTGACATTCACGCATCCTGTCATACAGAACAGAGTGAGAAGAAGTGCGACCAGGGTAAATCTGCTTGTAATTTTTCTCATAATACTATCATTACATCAACGCAAAGATAACTATATTCGGCGAAAAATCCTATCTTTGTAATTTATAGGAAAAGAGGTAGAAATATGCGAAATATCAAACCAATAATCGACCCTTCAAGACCGAAGGTATATATCGAAACCTACGGCTGTCAGATGAATGTGAACGACAGCGAGGTGATTCTGTCCATTCTTCAGGACGAGGGATATGCCCTGACCGAATCAATGGACGAGGCTGACGTGATTCTTGCCAACACCTGCTCGATCAGAGACAACGCAGAGCAGAGAATATGGGGACGAATCGACCAGTTCAAGCTCCAGAAGAGAAAAAGAGACGGAGTTGTAATAGGTATAGTAGGATGTATGGCCGAAAGGCTCAAGGACAAGCTTCTCGAGGCTGTGGACCTTGTGGCGGGACCAGACTCCTACAGATCGCTTCCGGAGTTGCTGAAGGCCATCAGGCCTGACAGCCCTCAGATGAACGTACTCCTCTCGCACGAAGAGACTTACGCCGAGATATCCCCTGTCAGACTTGACAGGAACGGAGTGTCTGCATTCATATCCATTATGAGAGGCTGCAACAATGTGTGCTCGTACTGCGTGGTGCCTTACACCCGAGGAGCAGAGCGCAGCCGCGAGCCTCAGTCGATCCTGCGCGAGGCTCAGGAAATATATGAAAACGGCTATAAGGAGGTGACCCTCCTTGGTCAGAACGTGGATTCATATTTCTGGAAGGACAAGGAAAATCCGGCCAAGAGCGTGAACTTCGCCCAGCTTCTCGAGATGGTGGCGAAGATAAGCCCGGACCTTCGCGTAAGATTCTCGACGTCGCACCCGAAGGACATCAGCGACGAGGTGATCTACACTATGGCGATGTACGAAAATATATGCAACCACATCCATCTGCCTGTACAGTCGGGCAGCAGCATAATGCTGGAGAAGATGAGGAGGAAGTACAACCGCGAATGGTATCTTGAGAGGGTAAAGAAGATCAGGAGCGTGATTCCGGATTGCGGCATCACCACTGACGTTATTGCAGGCTTCTGCGGTGAGACCGAAGAGGACCACAAGGACACACTCACACTTATGGAGGAGGTAGTCTTTGACTCGGCATTTATGTTTGCCTACTCGGAGCGCCCCGGCACTCTCGCATCAAGAAAGTATCCGGATGACATCCCGTACGAGACCAAGACAAGACGACTGAACGAGATCATCGAGCTCCAGGGCCGTATGAGCCTCAAGAGCAACGAGAAGGAAGTCGGAAGAAGACTGAAGGTGCTCGTGGAAGGTCCTTCCAAGAGGAATCCTGACGAGCTCTGCGGAAGAGCCGGCAACTACAAGATGTGCGTCTTCCCTTCACGTGGAGAGAAGGCGGGAGACTACTGCGAGGTAGAGGTCACAAGCGTGACTCCGGCAACCCTCCTTTGCAAGCGAATCGACTAACAACCACATAATTATGGAGAAGTATATTCTTGCCCTGGACCAGGGCACAAGCAGTTCAAGAGCCATCGTCTTTGACCAGAACGGCCAGACCAAGGCTGTCTCACAGAAAGAGTTCACCCAGATCTTCCCTAAACCGGGCTGGGTAGAGCATAACCCGATGGAGATTTGGTCATCCCAGGCGTCCGTGATCGCCGAAGCCATCACTTCCATCGACATCAACGGACTGAACATAGCAGCGATCGGTATCACCAACCAGCGCGAGACCACCATCGTGTGGGATGCCGAGACTGGTGAGCCTGTGTACAATGCTATCGTATGGCAGGACAGAAGAACATCAGAGTACTGCGACAGCCTCAAGAGAGACGGACGTACAGATCTTATCCGCAGCAAGACAGGTCTCATCATTGACGCCTACTTCAGTGCAACAAAGATCCGCTGGATCCTTGAAAACGTGCCTGGAGCACGCCAGAAGGCAGAAGAGGGCCGACTCCGCTTCGGTACAGTGGACACCTGGCTGATCTGGATGCTCACCCGCGGTGAAGTACACGTAACAGACGTCAGCAACGCATCAAGAACAATGCTCTTCAACATCCACACCCTCGAGTGGGACAAGGAGCTTCTTGAGCTTATGAATATACCGGCATCGATGATGCCGCAGGTGAAGTCATCAAGCGAGGTATATGGCTACACCAAGACTACCCTCTTTGCACACGAGGTTCCTATCGCCGGTATCGCCGGAGACCAGCAGGCTGCCCTTTTCGGCCAGATGTGTACAGAACCGGGCTCGGTGAAGAACACCTATGGAACAGGCTGCTTCCTTCTGATGAACAGCGGCGAAAGACCTATAATGTCAAAGAACAACCTCCTCACAACCATCGCGTGGAAGATCGGAGACACCGTGAACTATGCTCTCGAAGGAAGTATATTCGTGGCAGGATCAGTGGTTCAGTGGCTTCGTGACGGACTCGGAATCATCAAGTCATCTTCAGAGGTAGAGGCTCTTGCTGCCAGCGTTCCTGACAACGGAGGAGTCTACTTCGTACCTGCTCTCACAGGACTCGGAGCACCTCATTGGGATCAGTATGCTCAGGGAAGCATCTACGGTTTGAGCCGCGGATCGACTGCAGCCCACATTGCCCGTGCAGCCCTTGAGGGAATCGCTTTCCAGACTATGGACATCGTGAACGCTATGCAGAAGGATGCCGGAGTTACTTTGAAGGAACTCAAGGTAGACGGAGGTGCATCGCGTAACAATCTGCTTATGCAGTTCCAGGCTGACGTGCTCGGAACTTCGGTCATCAGACCGACAGTGACCGAGACCACCGCCCTGGGTGCAGCTTATCTTGCAGGTCTGGCTGTAGGCTATTGGGAAAGCATCGAGCACATCAAGAAGCAGTGGGGTGTGGAGAAGGAATTCCAGCCTTCAGCTGCTCCTGAGACAGTTGCAGCCCTCAAGGACGGATGGAACGACGCAATCAGAAGAACACTAACCGGTAAATAACCAATACACTATGTTTGAAAAATACCTATTCGAGTTCATCGGCACAATGGTGCTGATCCTCCTCGGCGACGGAGTGTGCGCCGCTACAAGTCTCAACAAGAGCAAGGCTCAGGGAGCCGGCTGGATTGTAATTACAATGGGATGGGGCTTCGCCGTTATGGTCGGAGTGTTCATTGCCGGCTCTGTTTCGGGAGCTCATCTGAACCCTGCAGTAAGCCTTGGCTGTGCAGTTGCAGGCACAATGTCCTGGGCTGCAGTTCCTGGCTACGTGATTGCACAGATGCTCGGAGGTTTCGCTGGTGCAGCTCTCGTATGGCTTTTCTACAAGGACCATTACGATGCAACTGAAGATCCAGGCACGAAGCTCGGCACATTCTGTACTATGCCTGCTATCGAAGGACACAAGATGCGCAACTTCTTCTGTGAGGCTCTTGCAAGCTGCCTCCTCGTGTTCGTGATCCTCGTGTTCGGAGTGGATGCTAATGTAGCACACCTCGACCCTGACGGACAGCACCTGCACATCGGTATGGGAGAGCTTGGAGCACTTCCTGTGACCTTCCTGATTATGTCCATCGGTATGTCCCTCGGAGGAGCTACCGGTTACGCAATCAACCCTGCACGTGACCTCGCTCCACGTCTTGCTCACGCCATCCTTCCTATCAAGGGCAAAGGCGACAGCGGCTGGGGCTACAGCTGGGTACCGGTTCTCGGTCCGATCTGCGGAGCAGTCATTGCAGCACTTGCATACATCCTCATCTACTAACAGGTAAGAGACCCATACTATAAAAGAGTGACTAAGCCTTGTGTCATATCAGAGCGCTTAGTCACTTTTTGTATGCAACACACTGCCGCTTATCAGAATATCAGACAGGCACCAGTCCTTGAAAAGTTGTTTGTACAAGTGCTGGAGGCCGGCAGCGAAGTCGACAAGGTACCTCCAGCACTTTGGTGGAGCTTATATCGGAGTAAGAATTGATCACATTCCAGACAGACTGCCAAACCTTAGGCCACGGACATTGGGCTCCCAGGGCACTCTGAGGCACATCGGTGTGGCCTAAGGTCAGTTGCTGATGACCTTGAGCCACGCGAATGTGGTGTATACGCTCTGAGAGTCCGATTGGCGTGGCCCAAGGTTTGGCATAACGTTTTACGACTATCGACAAAACTCATTCAGGAACAGACACGCAAGCAAATGGGTTCAAACACTTGCGTCGCGACAGGATTCACTGGATATCGCGAGACATAACATCCTAACAATCAGCCAATTACGCAATATGCCTGCTGCACTCTTACAGCAGGCATATCGTTTATCTTGTTGTGTATCAAGGAGATACGAAAGACTGACGGGAGGGAGGAGAGCAGGGTCGCAGAACCCAGTAGGGCTGGGCTACAGAAGCTCCAGGTACGCAAAGCTACAAAAGCTCCAGGAAAGCAAGGCTGCATAAGCTCCAGGTAAGCAAGGCTACAGAACTTCCAGGAGGGCTGGGAGGACTTTGTAGGCCTGGATCGAGTCAATCTGGGCTTTGTATTTTGCTGAGGTTTCCGCGAAGGCTTCCTTGTTGGAGTCTTTTATCGGTTCTGCTGGTGGGGATTCCATTTTGAGGGGGTTGATCGGGGTTCCGTTCTTCCAGACACGGAAGTCCAGGTGCGGGCCGGTTGAGCGGCCGGTTGAGCCGACGTAGCCGATGACTTCACCCTGGCGGACGCGCTGTCCGGCTTTGAGGCCTTTTGCATATTTGGACAGGTGCAGGTAGGCTGTCGAGTAGACTGAGTTGTGTCTGATTCTCACTGTGTTACCACCTGCGCCTTCATATTTCACACTTGTAACAACTCCGTCTCCGATGGTCATAACAGGGGTACCTGCAGGAGCGGCATAATCCACTCCGGTATGAGGCTGGACCTTACGTGTAACTGGATGTTTACGGGCATAGGAGAAACCTGAGCTGATACGCGAATAGTTGAGCGGAGCTTTGAGGAAAGCCTTTCTCATACTCTCTCCTTTCTCGTTCCACCACATATTTCCACCGTCCTTCTGGTCGAACATAACCATCGGGAAATCGTCTCCGCCGTGGCTGAAGACAGCATAGCGCACGGTGTCGACAGCAATCACTTCCCCATCGCACATCCTCTCTTCATAAAGCACCCTGAAGCGGTCACCCTTCTGAAGGGCAAAGAAGTCTACCGTCCAGGCATATATGTCCGAAAGACTGACGATCAGAAGAGGCGAGACGCCTGCTGCCCTCATATCCACCCAGAGGGAGCTGGTGATGGTTACGTCGGCATAACGCTGCTCCACAGTCACAGGCTTTTCATACACCCAGGCCCCATAGGGAGCGGTGCAGTCGAAGACTATGCTGCTGGCCTTGTCGCGGTCATACACAAGGTACTTCAGAACCGAGTCTTTGTAGTAAGCACGATACTGCTTTCCGACACGGAGTGTCTTCACATCAAAAACCTCTTTAGTAGCCTCGGTCAGGTTATATGCTTCCTGCTGCGACAGGCCCAGCCCGCCAAGCAGAGTCGAGAAGAACTGACCGTTCTTCACCTCGCCTGAACGCATATCCAAAGAGTCGGGCACAAAACCCAGAGCAGGAGCCGCGGACTCCTCTATATCAATGACTTCCACCACCTGCGATGCTTCCTTTCTGCCGCAAGCTGCACAAAGGCACAGCAGGGCGGCGAAGGCGTAAATATATCCCTTTTTCATCGTCATTTTTGTTTTAAGACGGCGCAAATTTACGAATAATCTCATTCGGTGCAATAGGGCCTGGAAGTGCGTCGGGCAGTGTTGTTGAAAACGATGTGGAAAAAAATGGGAAAAAGTGGAAGATTTTGGAAAATAATTTCTACTTTTGCAACTCGATATCAAAGGTTTGAACGATGAGCGGATTTTTCGGCAAATACACAGCAAAACTCGATGACAAAGGAAGACTTGTGATTCCTTCTGCCATCAAGAATGCCGTGCCTGCCGACCAGATGGAATTCGTCATCAGAAAAGACCTCTACTCGAACTGTCTTGAGATGTACACCCGTCAGGAATGGGCGATTATGTCTCAGGCTGTCAGATCCAAGCTCGACCTGGCTTTTGACGAAGACCATATGAAGTATTGGAGAACGTATATGAGCGACACCGTGACCGTGGTCCCGGATGCAAAGCTCGGAAGAATCACCATCCCAAGAGAACTGCTTGACAAGGCAGGCATCGCCAAGGAAGTCGTATTCCAGGGCGTTGACTTCAAAGTCGAAATCTGGGCAAAAGAAGAGCTGGAAGGCGGATGTTTCTCGGCTGAGGAATTCCGCAATATGGGTAAGAAATTAGCTGGACGTATTTAACCATAGGAGGCCACCAATATGTCCGAGTACCATATTCCAGTTTTGCTCGACGAAAGCGTTTCTGCTTTAATCGATTCAACATCAGGAACATACGCAGACGCCACTTTTGGCGGAGGAGGCCACTCACGTGAGATCCTCAGCAGACTGTCTCAGAACGGCAGACTCATCGCTTTCGACCGCGACAGCGATGCGATAGCTAACCGTCCGGACGACAGCCGCCTGACTCTCATCCGCAGCGACTTCCGCTGGATCCACAACCACGTCATCCATCAGGGCTACAAGGACGGAATCGACGGAGTCCTGGCTGACCTGGGAGTCTCGTCACACCAGTTCGACACGGCCGAGAGAGGATTCTCGTTCAGATACGAGGCTCCGCTGGATATGAGGATGAACCAGGAGGCGGAATTCAACGCAGCCGACATCGTGAACACCTACGAGCAGGCCGACCTCGAAAAGATCCTGAGACTCTATGGCGAAGTGGACAACAGCAGAAGAATCGCCCAGATGATCTGCAAGGCAAGGGAGATTTCCAAGATTGAAACTACAGGCGACCTCGGCAAGGCGATCGAAAGTGCGCTTCCGAAGTTCGCAGAGCACAAGTTCCTGGCTAAAGTCTACCAGGCCCTGAGAATCGAAGTGAACCAGGAGATGAAGTCACTGGAGAAGTTCCTCAGCGGAGCAGCAAAATCCCTGAGACCGGGAGGCAAGCTGGTAGTGATCACCTACCACTCCCTCGAAGACAGGATGGTGAAGAACTTCATCAAGGCAGGAAACATCGAGGGAGAAGTCGAGAAGGACTTCTACGGCAATTCTTCAGCTCCTCTGAAGGCCGTGAACCGAAAGCCGATCCTTCCTCAAGAGACAGAAATCGCAAGTAACACAAGGGCGCGAAGCGCAAAATTGAGAATAGCGGAGAAATTATAATGGGAAAGCTCAAAGACACCGGTTCAATGGTAAAGAACGTCGCTAAGTCAATCATAAGCGGCGACATCCTGGTCAGGATGAGGCTCCACAAGGGCTTTCCATACATCATTTACTTCTTTGTTCTCGGCTGGCTCAGCATCTGGATCTCATTCAAGGCCGAGCAGGCTATGGTTCAGGTCGAGAGGAACAAGAGGGAACTCGAAACGCTTAAGATTTATCACGCACAGAAGACCTGCGAGTACGTCAGTCTCGACCGCATCAGCACAGTGGAGGAGATGCTCAAGCAGAAACAGTCAGAAGTGACAACACCACAGAAACCAGCAGACATCATCATAAAGAAATGAGTACAAACGATTCAGAAAGACGCAGAGCGAGCAACTTCCTCACTGCTTTTCACGCCATATTCCTTGTGGCGGCGGTACTCATTGTCATCGAGATCGTAAAGATCCAGTATTTCTGGGAACCGGACTCAAGATACGTCGAGTATTTCCAGCCTAGAAAGGACAAGAAGGAGATAGAGCCTCTCAGAGGTTCGATCATCGACCATAACGGAAAGCTGCTTGCGCTGTCAACACCGATGTACCAGGTCCATATGGACTGCTACGTCCTCAAGGAAGAGTACAGCAGGGACAAGGAGAAAGGAGAGGAAAGGGAGAAATATTGGATTGCTCAGGCAGAGGAGCTCGCAAACGCACTCCCAAGAGTGCTGTGCGAGGAAGGAAAGGACGCAGCCTACTACAAGGACCTCATCTTCACAGGAAGAAGGCTCAAGAAAAGATATGTATCCATCGCGAAGGACATCGACCACGGGACATTGGAGGAGCTCAAGCAGCTCCCTCTTTTCTGCAAGGGCCAGTATACCAGCGGAATGATCATCGAAAAGGAGGAGACCCGCCAGTACCCTTATGAGGGACTTGCAAGAAGAGTCATCGGCTACGTAAAGCACAACAATGACACCAATGCAAGACACATAGGCATCGAAGGAAAGTACGACTACATCCTTCACGGCAAGGAAGGCCTCGAATGGCAGAAGGTGACAGACACCAAGGCTATGATCCCTGATGTGGACAGCAGTGTCGTGGACGTGACTGACGGAAGCGACATCAGAACCACCCTCGACATCGACATCCAGGACATCGCCGACAAGGCCCTCAGAAAGAACGTCGCAGTGGAAGAGGACATCGTTGGAGGATGCGTTGTGGTGATGGAAGTCGAGACAGGCGCCATCAGAGCTATGGTAAACCTGCAGAAGGACAAGAAGGGCGAACTCAGAGAGGTGTTCAATATGGCGGCAGGAAGGCCTGCAGAGCCAGGTTCCGTGTTCAAGACAGTGACGCTCACAACCCTCATCGAGGACGGTCACATCCAGCTCGAAGACAGGATCAAGACCAACCACGGCCGTATGGAGGATATGAGCAAGATCAACCAGGACGACTACATCACAAAGTATGAATATCGTACCGGCAACAACACGATCTCTGTGGTGGAAGGTTTCGAGATCTCATCAAACTACGTGTTCAGACGTCTTGCCAAGGACTACTACGGCGGAAGGGAAGAAGAGTACTTCAACCGCCTCCACGAGTACAACTTCGGAGAAGCCTACGACTTTGACCTGACCGAATCAGGAAGTGCAAAGCCTTCTATTCCGAACATCAAGACATCAGCCTCACCATTATATGACCTTGTCTCTGTAGCAATCGGCTACTCGGCCAGAGTCACTCCACTCCAGGTGGCGACATTCTACAATGCAATCGCCAACAACGGAAAGATGATGAAGCCATATGTAGTCGAATGTATCGAAAAGGACGGCAAGGTGGTACATTCGTTCAAGCCAAGCATCCTCAACGGCTCGATCTGCTCAAAGGCAACAGCTGACACTGTCACAAGAGCCCTCAAGATGGTGACACTGGAGGGTACAGCCAAAAGCCTGAAGAATGCAAAATGCCAGGTAGCAGGTAAGACAGGAACCTCACGTATGCACCTTTCACCGGAAGAGCGTGGCGGAAGCGGAAAGCCTTACGAGGACAACCTCGGCAGAAAGAAGCATCAGGCTACATTCGTGGGTTTCTTCCCTGCAGATGAACCTAAGTACACTGCCATTGTGGTACTTTACACTGGACTCATCCATCACAACGTCTACGGAGGAAGCATTCCGGCGCTGACATTCAGGGACATCGTCGATGGTATATGGGCACACGACACCCAATGGGGAGAAGAATTCAAGGAAAGAGCGGAGGTACCGCAGATGAGGGCAGACCACATCAGCACATCCGGCACAGCGGACGCTCCGATTCCTGACGTAAAGGGATTCGGTCTCAAGGATGCAGTCTATGCTCTTGAGAACAACGGATACAGATGCAGCCACACCGGCAGTGGCCACGTGGTCTCACAGTCACCCGAAGCCGGAGCCAAGATGAAGAAAGGAACAACAGTAAATATAGTTTTGAAATGATACTGGAGAAAATCATAGCTGGATGCGCAGTGACTGCCGTGCAAGGCAGGACAGACATAGAGATTGCATCCGTCTGCAACGATTCAAGGAAAGTGACCTGCGGGGCGCTTTTCGTTGCTGTCAGGGGATATGCCATTGACGGCCACAGTTTCATCGCAAAGGCAGTAGAGCTGGGTGCGGCAGCCATCATATGCGAGGACCTCGAGTCAGCAAAAGCACAGACCCAGGGCAAGGACATCACACTGGTGCAGGTGGAATCTTCCCGTTACGCACTGGCAATCGCCGCAGCAAACTTCTACGACAACCCGTCCCACAAGCTCACCCTTGTAGGAATCACAGGAACCAACGGCAAGACCACGACAGTCACCCTCCTTCACAGGATGTTCACAGCACTGGGTTACAACTGCGGTCTGCTTTCGACCATAGCCAACTATGTTGGCAACAGAGGCACAGAAGCGGTAAACACCACATCTGATCCGCTCACAATCAACTCCCTCCTGGACGAGATGGTCCAGGCAGGATGCGAGTACTGCTTTATGGAGGTAAGCTCCATAGGAGTGGAGCAGGACAGAGTGGCAGGTCTGAAGTTCAAGGTCGGTATATTCTCGAACCTGACTCACGACCACCTTGACTATCACAAGACCTTCGCCGAGTATCTCAGATGCAAGAAGCTCTTCTTCGACACGCTGCCTGCAGATGCCTATGCAGTCACAAACATCGATGACCGCAACGGAATGGTGATGGTGCAGAACACCAAGGCTGAAGTTGTGACATATTCCTGCAGAAAGATCGCAGACCACACCTGCCGCATCATCGAGCAGAGCTTCGAAGGAATGCAGCTGAGGATGGACGGATGCGAGAGCTGGAGCAGCCTCATCGGCATTCACAACGCCTACAACCTCCTCGCCATCTACACGACTGCCATCGTGCTCGGGGCGGACAGACAGGAGGCCCTCGTGGCGCTGAGCAGCCTGAGACCGGCTCCTGGAAGACTTGAAAACATAAGAGGACCGAGGGATATATCGGTGATCATCGACTATGCCCACACCCCGGACGCCCTTGAAAATGTGCTCAAGACCCTCCGAGAGATCGCTCCCGACAGAGAGCTCATCTGCCTGTTCGGCTGCGGCGGAGACAGGGACAAGACCAAAAGGCCGGAAATGGCCCAGATCGCCCAGAAGCTTTCGGACAGAATCATAGTGACATCTGACAACAGCCGCACAGAAAAGACTTCAGACATTATGGCCGACATCAAGGCCGGTCTTGACCTGAGCGGAAGATCCAGATCGCTGTTCATAGAAGACCGCGAGGAAGCGATCAGAACGGCAATAATGATCGCAAGCCAGGGCGCAACGATCCTACTTGCAGGCAAGGGACACGAGACCTATCAGATCATAGGCACCGAAAAAAGACATTTTGACGAAAAACAGATAGTAACGGACATATTTAAAGAACAGCAGTAAAATGATATATCACCTTGTAGAGTTTTTGAAAGGGATCGGCGTAGACCTTCCGGGACAGGGCCTCTTCGGCTACCTGTCTTTCAGAGCTATGGCCGCATTCACCACAGCTCTCCTCATCTCAATATTTGCAGGAAGAAAGATCATCAGATGGATCCAGAAAAAGCAGATCGGAGAAGAGATCCGCGACCTGGGACTTGAAGGACAGATGCAGAAGAAAGGCACTCCGACAATGGGTGGCATCATCATCTTCCTTTCTATCGTCATCCCTATCCTGCTCTTCGGAGACCTTACAAACATCTACAACATCCTCCTTCTTGTGAGCACCGTATGGTTCTTCCTGATCGGATTTGCAGACGACTACATCAAGGTCTTCAAGAAGAACAAGGAAGGAATGAGCGCAAAGATGAAGCTTGCCGGACAGGGACTTATGGGCCTTGCAATCGGCCTTGCAGTCTGCTTCAACGGTGACATCGTAGTCAGAGAGAACATCCAGGTCAGCGAGACCGTTGTGATCGAGGCTCTTGCCGACAGCACATCGATCGACCACTCCGAGATGCAGGAAGTCGAGAAGCTGGACGTGATAAAGAGCACAAAGACCACCATCCCGTTCATCAAGAACCACGAGTTTGACTACAAGTGGCTCTCCCCTTTCAAGGGTACATTCGGATGGTACTGCAAATGGGCGATCTACGTACTGATGATCATCCTCGTCATCACAGCCTGCTCGAACGGAGTCAACCTCACAGACGGTATGGACGGACTCGCGACAGGTTCGTCGGCAATAGTAGGAGTAGTCTTGGGAATATTCGCGTGGTTGTCGGGCAACATCGTCAATGCCGACTACCTTAATATAATGTATATACCGGGCAGCGGCGAAGTGGCTGTGTATATGTCGGCTTTCGTAGGAGCGCTTATCGGATTCCTCTGGTACAACTCATTCCCTGCCCAGGTGTTTATGGGAGACACCGGAAGCCTTATGCTCGGAGGTATCATCGGAGTGACAGCTGTGCTCATCAGAAAGGAGCTCCTTCTTCCGATTCTCTGCGGAATCTTCTTCGTCGAGAGCATCTCGGTGCTTATGCAGAAATTCTACTTCAAATACACAAAGAAGAAATACGGTGAAGGAAAGCGAATCTTCAAGATGGCCCCTCTCCATCACCACTATCAGAAGGAAGGCATCCCGGCGCTGATCACCTGGCCGAAGAAAGCCCTTCCTGAAGCAAAGATCGTAACAAGATTCTGGATCGTAGGAATGATCCTCGCGGTAATAACAATAGCATTATTGAAAGTAAGATAGCAGTCAACATATGTCAAGATTAGTAGTTCTCGGTGGAGGCGAAAGCGGAGTCGGTTCCGCTGTCCTCGCAAAAGTAAAAGGTTATGACGTTTTCCTCTCGGATATGGGTAAGATTTCCGAGAATTATGTCGCTATGCTCAACAAGTGGGAGATCCCGTTCGAACAGGGATGCCACTCTGAAGACCTCATCCTCAATGCGGACGAGGTGGTGAAGAGCCCGGGCATACCATCGACAGCCCCTATGGTGAAGAAGATTCTCGCAGAAGGCATCAATGTGATCTCCGAGATCGAGTTTGCAGGCCGTTACGACACTGCAAAGAAGGTCTGCATCACCGGAAGTAACGGCAAGACCACAACTACATCGCTCATCTTCCACCTCCTGGAGCAGGCCGGCCTCAACGTAGGCCTTGGCGGTAACATCGGCAAGAGCTATGCTTTCCAGGTTGCTACAGAGCAGCACGACATCTACGTACTGGAGCTGAGCAGCTTCCAGCTTGACAACGTGTATGATTTCAAGGCCGACATTGCGATCATCACCAACATCACACCTGACCACCTGGACAGATACGACTACAATATGGAGAACTACGTGAAGTCGAAGTTCCGCATCACAAGAAATATGTCCAGCGACGACTGCTTCATCTTCTGCTCAGACGACGACATCACAGTAAGACACCTGGACCAGATCGTGATGAAGGCACAGAAGCTTCCGTTCACCCAGAAGGGCGAAGTACCTCAGGGAGCTTTCGTAAAGGACGACAGGATGATCGTACGCTACAAGGAAGAAGAGTGCGACACCTATCTTCAGGAGCTGGCCCTTGGCGGAAAGCACAATATATATAATTCTATGGCCGCAGCCATCGCTGCGAAGGCTATGCACATCGACAACGATGTCATAAGAAACGGCCTCGCAACGTTCCAGGCTGTAGAGCACAGACTCGAGAAGGTGCTCAGCATCAAGGACGTACTCTACATCAACGACTCCAAGGCGACAAATGTGGACGCTGCCTGGTACGCACTCGAGTGCCAGACCAGAGAGGTAGTGTGGATTGTCGGAGGAACAGACAAGGGCAACGACTACAGCAGCCTCATCCCACTTGCAAAGGAGAAAGTGAAGGCAATGATATGTATGGGCCTCGACAACAAGAAGTTCCACGAATCGTTCGAAGGCGTGGTGCCGGAGATACACGACGTGACATCCGCAAAGGACGCAGTGAATCTGGCAAGCCAGATCGCGAAGTCCGGAGATGTGGTCCTGCTCTCCCCTTGCTGCGCAAGCTTCGACCTGTTCAAGAACTACGAGGACAGAGGCCGTCAGTTCAAGGAAGCCGTAAGAAACCTATAATATATGGAACATATGGAGAACAATACGCCAGAGACCACCAAGAGGGGTCTCTGGAATTTCATTGATAATATAAAAGGAGACAAGGTGATCTGGATCATCGCTCTCCTTCTTATCATATTTTCTGTACTGACCATATTCTCTTCCACTTCCACCCTGTCAGACGACAACCGTGTGGAGATTATGAAAGGCCACACAGTAATCGCATTGCTCGGCCTTGGAATCATCATAGCCTTGCAGGGCATAAAGAGAATCGGATGGTTCAGGGTGATATCACAGCTGGGCTTTGGCTTCACATTCGTTCTGCTGACCATCCTTGTGCTTGATCTGGACCTTGGCTTTATGTCCGCAATCACCCTGAACGGAGCCAGACGAACCATTATGGCGTTCGGCCTGCAGATCCACGTCTACGAATTGGCAAAGGTAGCGATGGTAATGTACCTCGCCTGGGCGCTTCACGCATATAAACACGACACCTTCACGATCGCCAACGCCCTCTCCAAGAAGAAGGGCTTCGAATTTATGGGAAAGGCGTTCTGGAAAAGATTCATATACATATATACACCTACCCTTATCACCTGTGCGATGATCGCGGTCGGAAGTAACTCCAGCGCCATATTCACATTTATGATCCTGGTAGTGGTGATGCTGATGGGAGGAGTGCCTTTCAAGGACCTGCTGCTCACAGGAGCTGCCGTCGTCGTACTTTGCGGAGCAGGCTACGGCCTTCACAAGGCTACAGACGGAAAGTTTATGCCTCGTATCCAGACCCTCATCAGCAGAGTGGGAGCCAACTACGACACAGAGGTGCTCGAAGGACTGAAGCCACGCTCTCAGGAGTTCTACAACGCATTGGACAAGATAAGGCAGCCATATGGAGCCAAGGTAGCCATCCACGAAGGCAAAGGAATCATCTGGGGCAAGGGAATCGGCAACAGTACCCAGAAGTACAGCGTGACACACATCTATTCCGATTATATGTTCAGCTTCATCATCGAGGAATACGGTCTTCTCGGAGCACTGATGATCCTCATACTCTACACCAGTCTGCTGGCACGATGCTCGATGATCATCAGGATGTGCGAAAACGAATTTGCCAAGATAGCCATCGGAGGCCTTGCATTCCTTATCACCGGACAGGCCTACCTGCATATGCTTGTGAACGTACAGATCATTCCGATGACCGGCCAGACGCTTCCTATGCTCAGTGACGGTGCATTCGCCTTCCTGACCTTCTGCGTTGCCTTCGGAATCATCCTGTCGATAAGCAAGATGGCAAGGGCCAAGATGAAGGCGATCGAAGAGGTGGAGGTGCCGATGAAGGATGACATACAGGCAACTCTCGACATAATTGAACAGATAGACGACATAGAGGACATAAGATAATATGAATACATATAAGAAAATACGTGCAATCATCAGCGGAGGCGGCACAGGAGGACACATCTTCCCTGCCCTTTCGATTGCGAACAAGCTCAAGGAGCTGAACCCTGAGACAGAGATACTTTTCGTGGGAGCGGAAGGAAGAATGGAGATGGAGAAGGTACCGGCAGCCGGCTACCAGATCAAGGGTCTTCCTGTAGCAGGCCTTCAGAGAAAGCTGACACTCTCAAACTTCGCTCTGCCTTTCAAGGTCATCAAGAGCGTAAATATGGCAAAGAAGCTCATCAGGGAATTCAAGCCTGATGTAGCCATCGGAGTGGGCGGCTACGCCAGCGCCCCTCTCCTTTGGGCAGCGACACGTATGGGCATCCCGACACTCATCCAGGAGCAGAACGGATTCGCCGGACTCACCAACAAGATCCTCGGAAAGAAGGTGGACAGCATCTGCGTAGCCTACGAGGGAATGGAGAGATTCTTCCCTGCCGGGAAGATCATAATGACAGGCAACCCTATAAGAAAGGAGATCGTGCCTGCAGACGAGGCTACAAAAGCCGAGGCAATGAAGTTCTACGGACTTGACCCTCTCAAGAGACACATATTCATCGTTGGAGGAAGCCTTGGAAGCGGCACTCTCAACAACGCAATGAAGAAATGGATCCAGGACGGCTGCCCTGGAGGAGAGAACATCGAGATCATCTGGCAGTGCGGAAAGTACTACAAGCCGTCAGTGGACACATTTATGGAAGGACGCGAGCTGCCTGCAATCCAGTACTCTGACTTCATACAGCGTATGGATCTGGCATATGCAGCTGCCGACCTGATAATCTCACGCTCCGGAGCAAGCTCCATCTCGGAGATCTGCGCAGCCGGCAAGGCCTGCATATTCGTGCCGTCACCTAACGTGGCAGAAGACCACCAGACCCACAACGCGATGGCCCTGGTAAACAAGGATGCAGCGATGATGGTAAAAGACGGCGAAGCTGTCGAAAAACTGATGACTGCAGCCTGCGGACTGATAGAAGACCGCGAGAAGATCGCTCTATTTGAAAAGAACGCAGCCGCAATGGCAAAGATGGACGCAGCCCAGACCATCGCGGAAGAAATCTACAAGATCATAGGATAATATGGCGGAGTACAGCAACATATATTTCATCGGAATCGGCGGCATCGGAATGAGCGCCATCGCCCGTTACTACCATAAGAAGGGACTTAAGGTTACCGGATATGACAAGACACCTTCGGAGCTCACACACGCTCTCGAGGCTGAGGGAATCGAGGTCCATTATGAGGACAACATCGACTATGTTCCGAAGAACATCGAGGACACTCTGGTAGTCTACACACCGGCCATCCCCAAGGATATGGGGGAGCTCGTGTACGTGCAGCAGGCAGGTTACAGAGTCATCAAGCGTTCTCGCACCTTGGGCGAGATAGCCAGAGGACAGCACTGCCTTGCAGTGGCCGGAACACACGGGAAAACCACCACCAGCACACTCCTGGCCCATATATTTGCAGACAGCGGAGAAGGTTGTTCTGCGTTCCTCGGAGGTATATCCAAGAACTATGACACCAACCTTCTTGTGAGCACCAACCCTGTGATTGTGGCAGAGGCCGACGAATTCGACAGGTCATTCCTGCAGCTTTTCCCGGACATTGCGGCCATCACCTCGATGGACGCCGACCATCTTGACATATATTCAGACATCGAGAATATGCACGCGTCGTTCCGCGACTTCGCTTCGCAGGTCGGCGGCACCGTCATCACCAAGATCGGCCTCCCTATCAGCGAGTCCGACACAGAAGCGACAGTGCTCAGGTACTCGTACGACGACGCCTCAGCCGACTTCTACGCAAGCGACATCAAGGTCGATGAGTGCGGCTATTTCAGCTTCAACCTGAACTATCCTGCAGGCGTCATAGAAGGTTGCAAAGTCGGAATCCCAGGCTGGATCAATGTCGAGAATGCAGTGGCAGCTTCCGCGATAGCCCTCACATATGGTCTTGATCCTGAAAAGGTTAAGCACGCTCTGGGCACATTCCAGGGAGTGAAGAGACGTTTCGACATCCACCTCAACACTCCGACCTGTTCATATATCGACGACTACGCCCACCATCCTAACGAAATCTCGGCGGCCATCAGCTCGATGAGGGACATATTCCCGGGAAGAAGGCTCACCGCCATATTCCAGCCTCACCTCTACACGAGGACGCGCGACTTCGCCGATGAATTCGCTCAGGCGCTCAGCACGGTGGACAAGCTCATCCTTCTTGATATATACCCGGCCCGCGAAGAGCCGATTCCGGGTGTGACGTCGGAGATCATATTCCAGAATGTAACTGCCCCTGAGAAGGTGATTATGGTGAAGGAGGAGCTTATGGACTACCTCAAGGACGAACCTATAGACACATTGATAACATTCGGAGCCGGCAACATCGACCGCTTCATAGGACCTATCACAGAAATGCTATGTCAAAGACAGTCAGACATATAATCAACACCACATCAGCCCTGCTTCTGGCAGCGGCCCTGTGCGTCGCATTCATTGCCGGCGTTTCCTGCCGCGCCCCTCTGACCTGCAAGGGCCTGAATGTCGTGATAAGCGACAGCCTTACCAACAGGTTCGTCAGCGCTGAGGATGTCAGGAAGTACATCGACAGCGAATTCGGGGAATATGTGGGTTGCCACATCGACAGCATCGACCTTCGCAAGGTGGAGGAGATCCTGGACGGAAAGAGCGCTGTGCTCAAGAGCGAGGCCTACACCACTCCGGACGGAATGTTGAACATAGCCCTCACCCAGAGGACTCCGATCGCGAGATTCATCACACAGGGAGGCGGGTTCTATGCTGACAGCGAGGGATTTATCTTCCCGCTTCAGGACAGTTACGCTTCAAGGGTGCACGTCATAGACGGCCAGATACCTGTCAGGATCGGCAGGGACTTCAAGGGATGGCTCGAAGAAGGTCCTCAGAAGGAGTGGCTTGAAAAGGTGCTTGAGGTGGTGAGGTATATGGAAGGAAACCGCACCTGGAAGGACAAGATAGTGCAGGTCAATGTCAAGGAAGGCGGAGAGCTTGTACTGATTCCGAGGGAAGGCAATGAGAAGTTCCACTTCGGCCAGCCGGACGCGATAAAGGAGAAGTTCGAAAGAATGGAGCTTTACTACACAAGCATCATCCCGGCAAAAGGAGCGGACTACTACCGCAACGTGAACGTGGAATACGACGGACAGATAGTATGTAAAAAATAGCTCACTGTCTTGTCGAGCCTGCCGAGACATCTAAAAGAATAATTAAGAATAATATATATGGAAGAAAAGAACATCGTAGCCCTGGACCTGGGAACCTCCACCATCGCCCTGACCGTGGCGAAGGTGAACGGTGACGACGTCCAGATCGTCTATTACAAGGAGATGCCTTCAGCCGGCATCAGATACAGCGGGGTCTTCAATCCCGTCAATGCCAGCGACCCTGTGTCGAGGATCATAAAGGATGCCGAGGAGGCTCTCGACATCAAGATCACCGAGGTGGTCGTGGGCAAGCCCAAGTACGCCGTTCGCCAGGAAAGCAACAGCGGAAAGGTGATTGACAGAGGTGAGGACACCGACATCACTGCAGAGGACATCGCTGCTCTGAAGCAGTCTGCAGAGGACTCATATCCACTTGAAGATGAGACAAAAGAGGCCATCTACGGAGCTGTAGCGCAGTCATTCTCAGACGGAGAGAACTTCCAGATCATCGAGAACGACATCATCGGAATGGCAAGCGACGTCCTCGAAGGCCACTTCAAGATCTTCATCGGCAAGAGCAAGGATCTGAAGAACATCGACACCACAATGAGGAAGAGCGGTATCTCGGCAAGAAAGAAATATTTCACCGCCGACACCACTGCCAAGGCAGTCCTCAGCGAGGCCGAGATGGAGAACGGAGTTGCCCTGATCGATTTCGGAGGCGGCAGCACATCCGTTACCATATATCACGGAAGCATCCTGCGCCACTACGCTTCGATTCCGTTCGGTGGAAAGAACATCACCAATGACATCAAGACCGAGTGTCAGATCTCGGAAAGACTTGCGGAGAACATCAAGCTCGCCTACGGTGCGTGTATGCCTGAGAAGCTCCAGAGCCTGAGCGAGAAGGTCATCCACATCATCAGCAACAACGCCGAGCCGGACAAGCAGGTGACAGTGAAATACCTCTCTGAGATCATCACAGCCAGAGTTGAAGAGATTATGATGGCTATGCTGTACGAGATCGAGCAGAGCGGCTTTGCAGACCTTCTCAGAAGCGGCATCGTAGTCACAGGAGGTTGTGCTCAGATCGCAAACCTTGGAAACTTCATCTACGAGCTTTCTGGCTACAGAGTAAGGACCGGCTATCCTCAGGGCAAGATCTCTGCAATCGGCTGCGACGGCATCAAGGACACTACAGCTGCCGCATCGATCGGACTCATCCTGGCAGCAAAGGAGGATGTTCTCAACTGCGAGATCATCGAGGAGGAGATCGAGGAGGAAGAGATAGAAGAGCCTGCACCGGCTGCAAAGACTGTTGCTGAGGCTCCGGCAAAGGAAGTAGCTCCTGAAGACACTGAAGCACCTGTTGCTCCAAGATCACAGCCAAGAGACGGAGAGATCTTTGCGGATGATGAGATCGAGAAAATAGCTCCAAAGCCGAAAAAGGAGCGCAAGGGAAATAAAAGATCAATATTCGATGTGATCTGGAGAGGAGTGGAGAAAGTCAAGGAAGAGACCGGAACCCTTCTTGATGATTTAAGCAAGGAAGAAGTGTAATTGAATTGATTCAGAGAAAAATGATGGATTTTGAAAATAACGATATAGTACCTAACGACTGGACCCCCGAAAACTCTATCATCAAGGTGATCGGAGTCGGCGGCGGCGGATGCAACGCAGTCAACTATATGTACAACCAGCACATCGAAGGCTGCACCTTCATTGTGTGCAACACTGACGCTCAGGCCCTCAACAGCTGCGACGTGCCTATCAAGATAAAGCTTGGCGAGGAAGGTCTCGGAGCAGGCTGCAACCCTACAGAAGGCCGTAATGCAGCCCTCAACTCTCAGGAGGAGATTGCAGAAAAGGTCATCAACAGCAACACGGATATGCTCTTCATCACAGCCGGAATGGGCGGCGGTACCGGCACAGGTGCTGCTCCGGTCATCGCGGCTATGGCCAAGAAGAAAGGCATCCTCACTGTAGGTGTAGTAACCATCCCTTTCAAGAGCGAGGGCAACGAGTCGATGTCAAAGGCAATCGACGGCATAAACGAGCTTGAGAAGAATGTGGACAGCCTCATCATAATCAACAACGAGAAGATCTACAAGGAGTACGGAGAACTCCTCATCCAGGACGCCTTCCCTAAGGCAGACGAAGTGCTCGCAACTGCAGTCAGAGGCATCACCGAGATCATCAAGAAGCGCGGTTTCATCAACGTGGACTTCAAGGATGTCAAGGCAATGATGACCAACAGCGGAATGGCCCTTATGGGATGCGGCACAGGCTCAGGTGAGAACAGGATCGAAGACGCAGTAAAGGCGGCGATGGACTCCCCTCTCCTGAACGACTTCGACATCAAGACAGCAAAGAACGTCCTGATCAACGTCACTGTCGGCAACAACGAGTCAGGTCTTCAGATGAAGCAGCTCGACGAGATCGACAAGATGATAAAGGAATATACCGGCAATGCCAACAACTTCAAGCGAGGAATCGTGTTCGACGACACTGAGGAGTTCGGCGACAAGGTGAGCATCACCGTCATTGCGACCGGCTTCAAGATGGCAAGAATCATCGAGATCACAGAGGGCAACCCTGGAAACATCATCGTAGTAGACAGCAACTTTGTATATAAGAAGGACGAGCACGCCGCTGAAGAGGGAATCGAACTTCCTGAAGTAAGAAGCACCAAGATAGGCTACAACAACACAGCCATCAGAAAGGGCATCTCATTCGAAGAGGGCAAGAAGCCACTCCTTCTTGTAGGCGAAAGAGACGACAAGAGCGAGCTCGAAAACACACCTGCAATCAAAAGACAGGCTGTCCGTAACAAGAAAGATTAGGAAATTTCTTATCTTTGACGCGAAAATACAGAAAAGCTATGACAAGAAAGACAAGAGTTAGATTTGCACCGTCACCGACAGGTCCTCTCCATATGGGAGGAGTCAGGACGGCTCTTTACAACTACCTCTTCGCAAAGCAGCGCGGAGGTGACTTCATCATAAGAATCGAAGACACTGACTCACAGAGATTTGTACCTGGAGCAGAGAAATATATCATCGAAGCCCTCAACTGGTGCGGCATCGTACCTGACGAAGGTGTGGACCAGAACGGCCAGATCGTAGAGACCGCTTCCGAGCGTCATCCGCACGCACCTTACAGACAGAGCCAGAGAAAGGGTCTTTACCGTCAGTACGCTGACCAGCTCGTAGAAGGCGGCTTTGCTTACTATGCATTCGACACCGCTGAGGAACTCGGTGCAAAGAGAGCCGAGATGGAAGCGGCAGGTCAGACCTTCATCTACAACCAGACCACAAGAATGGGACTTCGTAACTCACTCTCACTTCCTGAGAGCGAGTGGAAGGAGCTTCTTGAGACACGCACTGACTGGACCATCCGCTTCAAGATGCCTGAGAACAGAGTCGTGAAGATGGACGACCTCATCAGAGGCCACGTGGAGGTAAACACCGACACCCTCGACGACAAAGTGCTCTGGAAGAGAGCGGACGAGCTCCCTACATATCACCTTGCAAACATCGTGGACGACCACCTTATGGAGATCACCGAGGTTATCCGCGGCGAGGAGTGGCTTCCTTCACTTCCGCTCCACTACCTCCTTTATGAGGCATTCGGATGGACTGAGACTCAGCCACGTTTCGCACATCTTTCACTCCTTCTCAAGCCGGACGGAAAGGGCAAGCTCTCAAAGAGAGACGGAGACCGCCTCGGCTTCCCTGTGTTCCCGCTTCAGTGGATCAACGCAGAGGGTGAGGTGTCAAGAGGTTACCGTGAGGACGGTTACTTCCCTGAGGCCTTCGTAAACCTCCTTGCAATGCTCGGATGGAATCCTGGTGATGACCGCGAGCTCTTCAGCCTTGAGGAACTCGTTCAGGCATTCTCACTCGAGAGAGTCGTGAAGTCAGGTGCAAGATTCAACGCAGACAAGGCAAAGTGGTACAACAAGGAGTACCTCCGCACAAAGAGCGTAGAAGACCTTACTGACCTTTACATCCCTGTACTCGAAGCAAAGGGCATAACCATCACAGATGAGGCTCAGACCCCTGATTTCGCAGGCAAGACCTTCTCTAAGGACTATGTGAAGAGAATCGTGAAGCTCATCCAGGAAAGAGCGACATTCGTAGCCGACTTCTGGGACATCGCTTCTTACCTCTTCATCGCTCCTACATCATTTGTAGAGAAGGACGCTGCCAAGTTCTGGAAAGAGGAGAACTACACCCTCGCACTCCAGGTGGCAGACTTCATCCTCGGCTTCGAGGGAGAGTTCACAAAAGAATCTCTCGAAGGACCGCTTGAGGAGTACATCCGCTCCAACGAGTGGCCTATGGGTAAGGTGATGAACTGCCTCAGACTTGCCCTGGTGGGCGCTTCAAGCGGCCTGGGCATCGCTGACATCGTCACCCTCATCGGCAAGGAAGAGTTTGCAAAGCGCATTGACTTCATCAAAGCAACCCTTTAGAAACAACATTTAACCAAATAAATTATGAAGAAGATTATTCTCATCGCAGCAATGGTATTAGGATTTGCAGTTGCTGCAACAGCTCAGCCAAGAGCTCTCGGTGCACGCATCGGAAACGGTGCAGAAATCAGCTATCAGCACGATATGGATGGCAATTTCCTCGAAATTGACGGAGGTCTCGGACTCGGTCTTGGAGACGGCACAATGAACATCGGTGCAACTGGTATCTACAACTTTATGATCTCAGAGTTTGGAGACGGATTCGGCTTCTACGCAGGTCCTGGTGCAAGCGTTGGCCTTGGTGTCGGCGAGGCAAACTACCTCAACCTCGGCGTTGCAGGTATGGTAGGTATCGAGTACACATTCGATTTCCCACTCCAGCTTTCTCTTGACTTCAGACAGCACATCGGATTCGGTCTCAGCGGCCACGGAGTTTACGCTCCATCAAGCGTTGGTCTTGGCGTTCGCTACAGATTCTAATCCCTGACTGACATAATTTGACGACGGCCGCACATAACGGTCGTCGTTTTTTTGTATCTTTGGCACGGAATAGGAAAACTTAGAACATTATGAAAAGAATTCTACTTATAATCTTTGCAGCAACGGGCCTTGCCCTCGCCGCAAGCGCACAGCCAAGGGCTCTCGGTGTCAGAACAGGCGCCACAGGCATAGAGATGTCCTATCAGCACACAATGCAGCAGCGCAGCTTCATAGAAGCCGAGCTTGGCTCCGAATTCGGAGTCTACGACGGCTTCAAAGCCACAGGCACCTACAACTTCATATTTGCACGCCCTGCCTGGACTGAACGAGGTTATTGGGGCATATACACAGGTCCCGGTATGACCCTCGGATGTCTGGACAACAAGTTTCTGGTAGCCTTCTGCGCCAACGCCGGAATCGAGTACACCTTCTGGTTCCCGCTCCAGCTCTCAGTGGACATCAGGCCGACCTACGGCTCCCTGGGCGGCGAATTCCACAGCCACGGAAACTGGGGATTCTTCCCATCGGTAGCGGCAAGATACAGATTTTAATATATATTCCCGAATATGCTAAGGGACTGACTAAAAAGTCAATTATGACTGATTAGTCAGTCTCGTTCTTTATATTCAGTTCCTTTTATCGTACAGTAGAAATCACCGTGGTACACATTTCTTCAATTTTATGTACTACCAGTGTCAAAATGTGATCATTTTGGCGGATATTTGGAGAGTGTCGTAAACGAATTATCGGGTTTTGTGTACGACCACCCTCTAACTTCTGCAAGTAGCCTATCTCAATGCGACAGATGCACGAGATGTGTGTCTCTGCCAAACCTTAGGCCACTGCAAAGTCGGCTATATTGCATATACACATAATTAGCGTGGCCTTAGGTCGCACGATGATGACCTTAAGCCACGCATATGTTGTATATACGTTCTGGGAGCCCGGATGCCGTGGCTTAAGGTTTGGAATCGAGCCAAACTTACCCTATCTCAGCTCCCTTCTACAACTACACACAAAAGAGGATGACTAATCAGCCATCCTCTTCACTATATTTATATATTCCTTGATGGATTAGAGCATCACGATCTTTGCTGTCGAGTTGTCCATTCCTGGCATTGTCCTACCTGCTGAGGCGTTCTTGTAAGTAGGGTCGCAGATTGTGTACTGCTTGCCGTTTACAGAGATCTTGTCGCCTGGAGTCTCAGTCGGGAAGCTGACTGCTGTTGCAAGGTGACCTGGGTAGTAGATGAGCACTACGTCAAGTCCGATGAGGTCTCTTACGATACGGGAGAAGAAGATCGAACGGTCCTCGCAGTCGCAGTACGGATAGTAGAGAGTCTCCTCAGGGAAGAATGAACGCTCATAACCCCATACATCGTTGTCAGTCTTGTACTCGAACGCTGTCTGAACGAAGTTGAGAAGGATGTTTACTGCCTCCCAAGTGTTCTTGCCCTCGATGCTTGCAGCAAGACCAGGGTAGAACTCTTCCTTCACCTTCTGCGCGATAGGAGCGCTTGCGTAGTGGTACCACTGGGTGTAAGGCATATCACGTCTGTATGTTGACGGATAGTCGTTCATAAAGGCAACGAGATTGAGGTTGACCTCAGAAGCGACCTCAAGGTCTGAGTACCTTGCAGAGCGGAGAACTCTCTGCTCAGACATCTGCTGCTCGAGATTCTGCTCGTCCTGGATGCCGAGACGGAGTGACTTCTCACCTGGGAACTTGGTGTCGAAGAGGTATAGACCAGGAGCCTTCTCGTCTTCTGCAAGATAGTAGTGTGTTCCGTCGAGGTTCCAGTAAGTTCTTCCGTACATATCATCCGCAGTCGAAACAAGAGTGTGGAGCTTGCCGTCTCTTGAGCGGCCCATACGGATCTTGTAACCTGACTGGTTCAGGAGGAATGACTGAAGCACCACTGCCTCATTTCTCTGCTCCGGCTTGTCGTAGATGGCCTTTGCCGCAGCTCCTGTGAGCTTGAGGTAACCCCAGTCACAGAGGTTGAGCTTCTCACGGATCGCGAGGCAGTCGCAGATGAGGTTGTCATAGGCCTTTCTTGAAAGGACCTTCCACATATCTGCAACAGCTGCAGACCAAGAATTCTTGAGCTGGGCTCTTCTTGAAGGGTTGAAGTGAAGGCTGCAGAGTGAGCCATAGAAATCGAATGCGATTGCCACCTCGTCAGTCTGCTCCTCGTACACCATAGGGATGATAGGCTCCGGGATCGGATCTGCAGGAAGCGGCTGGAAAACATCAGCTACCTCGATCTCGACTACGTCAGTCTCGTCGATCTTGCTGAGATCCGGCATCAGGATAGGCTCTGTCTCAGGAACAGTCGAAGGAACTACCTGTGGCACTGCCTCCTTTGGATCGGCAACTGGCTCGCAGCTGTCGTTCCAAACCCATTCCTTACTCATATAGTTGGCGAACTCCTCGTTCGCACGACGTCTGTACTCCTCGAATTCCTTTCTCTTCTGGTCGCGGTAGTCATTGAACTGCGACTGAGCCTGTTTCTTGTAAGCCTCGAAAGGGTTCTGCGCAGAAACGGCGGCAGGGAAAGAAATCATAGCAGCAAGAAGCGTCAGTATGATTCTGTTTTTCATAAATCCTTATTTAGAATTTCCTTGTTGTTGTGACGATCCTGTCAGATCAGGATTACTGCTTGAGAGTTGCAGTGAACACCTTGCGAGCCTCCTCCTGGTGGATTTCGTATCTTGGCTCACCGTTGCTTGTCTTGATGTTTGAGATGTTCTCAGCGAACTTGTTGTAAAGATCATCGATCGATCCCTGGAACTCGATGCAGACATACACCTTGTACTGTTTGCTGTCAAGATAATAGATGGAAGTCTTTACAACTGGAGTGTTGCGAAGCACCTGTGAAGTGATTGTAGAGGTCTGGGACTTACGGTCAGTAGTGCTCTCAGCCAAAGCAGCTGCACTGTTGCCGTTTGAAACATACTGCGTCTTATCAACTACAGCCTCTTCGAGCATCTGATACACTGCGCTCTCCATCTTTGCCGACAACGCTGCTCTCGCCTGCATCTCTGCAATGTTTCTTGCTGTCGACTCATTGAAATGAGTACCCTCGCCCCAAGCTCTTGTCTGAGGCTTCTTTTCTGCATACTTCACGACTTTGTCCTTCTTTACCTTAGTCTGCTGAGCATCGGCAGTCGGAACAACGATCATTGCAGCGCACACGAGCGCCAAAAGAGTAATAAACTTTTTCATAGATAATATTGATTAATTGTTGATTTCGATACGAAGTAACAAAGTTATAGTTTTTTCACTTAATACCAAGTAAATAATGGGGTTATTTACTGCCGGCGGGGCGTCCATCCTCCAGCTCCGGGGTACCGGTCCAGCTTACGTTGGTGAGGTTTTGTATAAAAAAAAGAAAAACTTTTAAAAAAGAGAAAAAAGATGTTAAAGAAAAAGCAAAATCCTCTACATCCGGTTGTCTTCTTGCAATCCCTTTCATAATTTTGCGGACAACGTTCCGAAGAGAGTGCGCACTTTCAAAGAGGGGATGAAATGATGATGTCAAACGTTTAAAACTAAAATTATGGCAAGACCGATCAAAGAGACTCCGACACTTCGGGGAAAAGACGCAGAGAGATTCTTAAGGCTGATGGATGAACTCAAACCCGTCTCAAAAGAGGAACTCGAAAAAATCCGCGCCGACTACGAATTCATCAAAAGTATAGCAAAGTACTAGACTATGTTCAAGGACACAGTGGGAAGATGGTTCGTCCGTCGTATGGAGGAGGGAGAGAGTGTCTCTTCATTTAATTGCGGGGATAAGTACCCGGACCTTAATGACTTTATTGCCAACGATGCGCCGCAGTATCGCAAAGAGTTACTCGCGGTAACGTATCTGGTTGAAGATAATGTCAAGTCAGTCGCATATTTCAGTTTAGCTAACGATAGAATCGGCATTGAAGATTTCGACAATTCAAATCTATTCAATAGATTCAGGAGAAAGCGATTCATCAATTCCAAAAGAATCAAACACTACCCTGCCGTCAAGATTTGCAGATTGGGCGTAGACCAGGAAAGTCAACATTACGGAATCGGCACCACCCTGATGAATTACATAAAGATGTATTTTATGGACGACAACAAAACCGGATGCCGATACATAACGGTCGACGCACACACAGATGCAATACCATTCTATCTAAAAAACGGTTTCAATTTCTTGCAAATTGACGACAAAAGCACAGACACCGACTCAGATTCTACACATCTTATGTTCTTCGACCTGATGTCCCTGAAGGCATAAATGTATCCTAAATAAACTGAGGTTTGCAATCATTCGTGCATTGCTCCAGCAAGGGCTGGGCGATGCACGAATGGCATTGTAGGAGCTTAGGATAGGTTAGTAGGAGGCGAGGCGAAAGCCCAAGTCAGAAGCCCTCGACATACTGAACCCTGACCGATAAGTCGTAGTTACAATCGTAATGTCAAGTTCATAAGAGCCACCTCTCATTGCTTTATACGTGTAAGATTGACGTTCTTGAAATGGATCTACAACATCTGCAGAAGAATAAGGAATATGATAATCACTACAAAATTCTTCTACATTTCCAGACATATCATAGATACCAAGTTCATTGGGTTTCTTAAGTTTTACTTCTTGAAGATTGTATTCCGAATTTTGGCTATACCACGCGACCTCATCAACAGAATCACTTCCAGCGTACACATAGCCTTTAGACTTATTACCTCCTTTGGCTGCAAATTCCCATTGGGCTTCTGTCGGCAGAACAAATGAAAAATCCAATATACGGCTTAACCTTCCAAGAAAATCATAGACTTCTGATTCGGATACATTAGTCATCGGATAATTTGGCATAATCTCCTCATCAAAAGTGCTGCCCGTCTCTTTCATAACAGCCTCCCACAGGTCCTGCGTCACTTCAGTCTCGCCGATATAATAATCCTGGGTCAAAGTCACATTATGAACAGGTGTACTCTCGTAATTAGGATTCTTTGAATATCCCATAGCAAAGGTACCCTTGTCGACCAAGACCATATTGAAGGAAACGTCGCCCACGTTATAAGTTTTAACAAGGTAAGACAAGCCCCAGCCGTTGTGATTGTCAATTGTAGGAATATTCATATAACCGCTCTTTCCTGGAGCAAGAACTTCATCTCTGAATTTCCTTGCGTATCGAGCATTGTTTTCCTTGTCATAAAAATGAAGCTCGTGAGGGCTGTATTCTGAGAAGTACACATAGTAATAGCCACTTTTACCAGATTCGGAAAGGCTATGAACAAACTCCTTTGTGGTTGTAGAGAGTTTATTTGTAGCAATGTTATAATAAGTGCACATACTTGGTCCGAAGAAATTATAAGATGCTCCGGGTTCGCCCTCAAATCTAACTCGACCGGTAACAGGAGCAAGATGAGCATTTACAGTCAAAGTAGTGCCATCATAAAAATAAGTACCAGCCTCATCTCTGTAAACAATAGATGTTTCATCCAAAGAGACACCCTCATAAGTCACCTCGAGAGCATTCTCGAAATAATAAGCCTGACAGTTGAGTTCCTGACCTTCTGAGATCTCTTCATAAAATTCGAGATTCCATTTGTCCGTACCTGCATCATAGAACGCTGCTCCCTGCACATACTCTTCGCCTACCAGGAACTGCAGGTAAACCTGAGAACCATCCTGCCAAGATGTTGATGTCGCACGAGTCGGAGCATCGAATGACTCCAAGGAACCATTGAACACAAGATTGGCAGTGAAAACTTTTTTACTTTCTTCCTGTTCCACCATTGATTCAACTTTCGAGCAGGACCAGCTCATCATTGCCGTAAACGCCATAGTTACAACAGCGCTACATAACATTTTTACTTTACTCATAATATTTGTATTTAATTAATTATCAATTATAATGTATCATCTTCCGTCCATTCCTCATCATTCCAATCCTCGTTGTCTGCCCAATCATCTTTACCGATTGATCCGTCATCAGCTGAATCTTCCCCTGTACCCCAGTCCTCATCTTCAGGCCAAACATCTTTAACGATTTCATCGCCTTCAGCTGAATCCTCGCCAGAACCCCAATCGGATTCATCGGACCAATTGTCTTTTCCTATCTCATCACCTTCTGTAGAATCTTCACCAGATCCCCAATCAGAATCACCAGACCAATCGTCCTTAACAACATCATCACCTTCGCCAGCATTACCTTCAGTGTTCCAATCTTCCTCATCGTCGTCATCATATCCGTCCGAACTGATTCCATCACTCTCGTCTGTGGTAGTAAAACTAGACTCCGGGCCATAAACAAGGCCTCTCGGATTCGACGCATATGCTCTCACATAGTAGGTAGTCGTCTTATCCAAACCACCAATCCTTACTGACAGATTTACAGTAGGTTCAAATGAGTATGATGCAGATGTTTCCAGTGTCGGGGAAGCAGCTGTACCATACACAAATCCTGTAGACAGAAGCATTCCGTTTCCTTCGTCGAGAACTTGAGCCTGCAAGGTCGCAGCAGATCCCTTGACATTCGAAACAATTGTCTCCGACACTTGCGGAACAAAAATCTCCTTTGAATTATCCGGATTGACCAAGGTCCATTTTCCCAAATTCTCAAAGGTCGGGACTGTCATATAGCCGCTTGTTCCAACGACAAGCACTTCTTCAGGAAATGAGCGGACATACGCAGTATTGTATTCTCCTTCTATTGTAAGAGTACGTGATTTCGAATCAGCAAAAATAACATAGTAATAATTCGAACTTCCCTCTGGTCCGATTTCCACGGTTATTTTCTCTGACACTCTCGTAAAAACGTTGCTTGTGAAGGAGTACTCAGAGCAATACCTCAGTCCATCGACGGTGAATGTACGACCTGGTTCTCCAAGAAATCTCAGGCGTGAAGTCATCGGGGTCAATTTGGCCGAAATAACTAACAGCCCACCTTCAAACAAAGAATACGACGCATCAATGTCTTTAAACGAAGAAACATCAGGACCTATTGTAATAATATCACCTGAGGCATCTTGAAGCCCATTAAACCAATACACCTCACATTGTGACTTATCAACTACAGACAAAGCCTTTTCCGTTTCTACCACCCACTCATCCGTAGCCGCGTTGTATGTGGCTAATCCTTTGACCTTCTTGGATGTAAACTGAACATGAATCACAGTTCCATCTTCCCACGCGTACCCTGCCTTTGTGGCAACATAGTCCGAGCCTTCAATGTCACATTCGAACTTCATCTTGTAAATGTAGGGGCCACTCAAGCAGTCACCTGCTCCTTCCAAGTGAGAGCAGGAAACGCTGAAAAGTATCAACATCAGCACGCCTACTATTCCGATTATATATTTCATACTTCTCATATTATCAATATATTAATCCCAATCCACTTCCGGCTTAAAGTCATCGGCATCGACATCAGACCGGCCAGGAGATTCCTCGGTTGTAAATGACATCTCTCCACCATATGCGATTCCCTTTTCATTTACGGCGTAAGCCCTTACATAGTAGGTTGTCGATGCTCTCAGTGGAACAGATGGGGCTTCGAGTGCTGTGGTTTTTCCACAACTCAGTTTGTTCGAATTCACATCAGGACCAGGGGATGTCGAGTAAACAAAGCCCGCATCCGACAAGATACCGTTATTCAGCGAGGCGACCTGAGCCGAAAATGAGGCCGAATTATAGGTAACATTCGCAACTGTCACTGAAGTGAGATCCGGAAGCTTGATAGCTACTGTAGTGAATGCCACTTCTTCACCATAGGCTGTACCGATTTCATTCGAGACATAGGAGCGGACATAATAGGTTGTACCATCTGCAAGACCTGTAAGTTGAGACGTGTAATCCCCTGCCTGGACGCCACAGCTTATCTTGCTGTCATCAATAGTAGGGCTCGATGATGTCGAGTAAACAAAACCAGTATCTGTCACTGTACCATGTCCGTCACTGGTTACACGTGATGACACAGTTGCGCCAGAAACAGTTATATCAGTAACTACCACTTTTGAAGAAGCAGGGAGTACGACTATGTACGGCGTAGTAAAAAGTACATGATTTCCATAATATGACACACCTGATTTCGCTGTCGCATAGGCACGTGCATAATACGTGGTATTTTCATTCAGGCCTGTAAGAGTGACTGTAAAATCTGAGGCAGTTTCCGTTGCGGCGACATGGCTATCTGCTACTGTAGGATCCTGAGTTGTCGACCAGCACACTCCACATTCGACAATCTCATTTCCTCCATAATAGGTGATGGTTCCGCTGATTGACGCAGATAAAGGCGTCACATCATCAGCCTGTCCCGTAGTCAACGCCATCTGATCAGGAACAGTTGCTACCTCGATGGTTTCACCATATGAAGTACCATTAGCGTTCTTTGCATAGGCTCTGTACGAGTACACCTGATTTGGTTTCAATTCGCTCAATATAGAACTGAAATGTCCTGTTGTACCGCCGACCTTAATTACATCAGAAGACATAGTTGGAATTCCTTTACCTTCTACCCACATGAAACCTCTCTCTGTGATTGAAGCTCCATTATCAGTAACCACCTCTCCATTCAATGTGGCAGTTGACGGAGTTATGTCGGATGCAGATATAGTGTTGACAACAGGAGTCGAAGACAAGGTCACGAACTCTACAACAGAGCTGAATGCCACTCCCGCGGGGTTTACCGCATAAGCCTTTACATAGTACTTCTGATATATCTGTAATTCACTGACAGACAGAGTAAAGGCATCTTTAGCATACTGCTGGCTGACTTTGTCCGAAAGTTCCGGATCTACTTCTGGAGAAGTGCTATAATAGAATCCCACTTCAGTCACTGTCGAACCGCCGTGTCCGATTACTGTACTCGAGAACTTAGCAGATGTCGATGTAATATCAGAGACGTCAATTGACGAGAGGACCGGAAGACCGGCAGATGTACTGAACATCACGATCTCGCCTAATGAAGTTCCTTTTGAATTGACTGCATATGCACGGAATGAGTACCTCTTGTTCTGCTCAAGATTATCAAGTCTGGCTGAAAATTCATCAGCTGACCCTTCTGCTTTCAACTTATGAGATTCCATTGTCGGAGTTCCGTCTCCCTGAATCCACACAAAACCCTTTTCTGTTATCTCTGCGCCATTATCACTGACTACTGAACCTGCAAGAAGTGCACTTGTAGATGTAATATCAGTCACTCCGACTGTAACAACTGTCGGCGAAGATGATGAAGTTTTGAAAGTCTTCACTTCTCCATAAGCCACACCAGCTGTATTTACAGCATATGACTTCACATAATAGTCTGTGTTCGGCAGGAGTTCCTTTGCTTCCAACGAGAAATCATCTCCTGCATATGCCTGATTGACTTTCAGGGATGTCTCCGTATCCACATCCTGCTCTGTGCTATAGTAGAAACCTACTTCAGATACGGTTTCTCCACCGTGATAGCTCACAACGCCTGAGAAAACCGCAGTGTTGGCAGTCACGGATGATACGACAGCAGGCGAGACTTCAGGAAGATCGACAGGGGTTGTAAATCTAACTGGAGCGCCATAAGCCGTACCGAACTGGTTGACTGCATATGCGCAATAAGTATACTCCTTATTTGGAGACAGTCCTGCGACATAAGACATTGGTCCTGTGGTTCCGTCTATAACTCTCTTGTTCGAAGCGGTTGTAGGAACTGAATCGCCTTCCAACCATACAAATCCCCTCTCACTGACAGTTGATCCGCCATCACTTACAACCTCTCCAATAAACTCCGCAGATGTAGCAGTAACACCGGCCGGCTCAGATGTAAGGACAATCGGGGTTGTCGGGATATAAAATGGAACGATATCACCGAAAGAAAGATAATCCCCGTCCTTTATATAAGGTCTGAGGTAGTATTCTGTTGCATCGTCAAAGCCTGTCAAGGTTATTGTTACAAGACCTTGTTCTGAGTTACGTGTGGTTGCTGCAGACCATTTACCTGCCGTATGAGTTCCGTCAAGAGTAAGCGATGTCTGGTCTTTGCCGTAGCACACTCCGATTTCCGAAATCTGAACTCCGCTCCATATGTCGGCAGCAACTGAAATTTCTACGACACGGCTATCTTTGTCATAATTCAATATGGTCACATCCCCAAATCCTACATATTCCTCGATAGACTTGAGGCTGAAGGTTGTCACATCCGACTTGAATTCCAGTTCGTGGCCGTTGGTCACGAAGGAGCAGATGTAGTAATCTGTGCCATAGTATCGAGACGGAAGAGGGGCGCTGAAAGTATTGGCTTGCATAGTTGCGGTTACCTTTGTAGCACCGGACAAGGAATTGTCTTTTCCTACATAGAAACCGCAGCTGTAGACAATATCCTCTGTCCCTTTCGGAACTGTGGAAGTCATCTCGAATGAAGACTCTTCACACTTCACCTGTGCAAGGGAAGGGATAAGGATTTCATCTGGAGAGCGCTCTTCCTTCAGGCAGGAAACGGCTGCGAGGAGGAGCGACATATATACGAGCAATCTTTTCATAGAAGATCTTAGTTTTTCTAGTTTAGAGCATTACGCCGATGCCGACTTCGGCAGCAGTGTACTTGAATGCGGTAGTGGAAACACCGGCAGAGAGGGCTACAGGGCCGAATTTGAATATAAGGCCCGCCTCAGCGCTGATTCCGGCATAGGTGTAGTCTGTGATGTTGGCCCATTTGCCGCCTGCATCCTGCCACATTATCTTTCTTGCGCCATAGCCGGCTCCGAAGTAAGGATAAAGTGACTTTGCCGCACGCAGGAGCATACCTCCGGACACAGTCATAATGGATTCCGCCTTAGCTCCTGAAGGCCAGAAATAGCCGCCGGATGCGATATTCAGGTCGCTTGTTGCATCATATAATCCCTTGGTTGAATCGAAGTTGCTTCTGTACTTCACATAACCACCGACTGTCTTCACATAACCGAGCATTGCTCCATAAGACAGACTCGGATAGACGCTTGCAGATGCCATTGCAAGGAAATGGTTTTCATACGGAACAAGTGACTCGGTCATATCCACTGTCAGTTCGGTCATTTCAGGTGTTATGGTGATATTCTTTATATATGGATAATATCCCGACTGCTTGATCTTTATTTCGTAAGACCCTGGAGAGACCTCTTCTGTCAACGATCCATTACCTTTCAACTTACCATTAATCCACATCTTGGCTTCATCCGGTGCATTTATTGAGAGCCCAGCAATCATTCGGTCAAGAACAATATGACGAGATACACTTGTAGTATCCACTGTCACGGTTCCTGTCTTATCGTGGTAGCCTTTGCTGAAAACTCTGTAATCGTAGGTTCCGAATCTTGTTCTTCTGTTAATGACTCCATCTTCTGATGTAAGTGTCTCACCATCAATCTCTACTGATGCTTCGAACGGAACTAGTTTGAAGACAAGGTTGCCATAAAGAAGATCACTGTTCTTAAGTTCAATATTGAAGCTGACAATATCTGCAGAAACCGAGATATGCTTATATGCTTCCTCTGTTCCGTGAACGAGACGCAGGTCGTGTTCACCGCCGGAAACTCCCTGTAAGGTAAGCATATGGTCGTGACCGATAACTCCTTGATAGACATCATCAAGGAATACTTCTGCTCCTTGAGTCATACACACGATTGTCACAGGAACTGTAAGTTCGTTCCAAGCTTCCATTCTATACTCCTTGTTACCTTCTAGACTAAGGTCTACAGAGTTAGAATCTCCGAGTCTGTCGTGATGGAGATAAAAACGTGTACTCTTTTGGGCAGTTATCTCGATTATGATTCCGTTTCCTTCATAAGCGACCTCGTGCTTCATCACAAGCACGTTACCGCCAATGGTACGAACCTCAAGCTCAGACACCTCCTGCGGAGTTAGTCTGCTGATGTGAATCTTTACACGGGCACACGCACGCCTTGAGCGGTCCATACTGATGGGATCAAGAGCAAGTCCGGTCACGGCGTCGGCATTTATATGGGTAAGAGATGTGCCGTCCAGCACGAGCGTAGACGATGCAGAGGACTGTGCATATATCGGCAGCGAAACAAAAAACAAAGCCAATATGCACAACCACTTGTGGGAAATAGTTGTCATAAAACGTATGTAATAGATGCACTACGAGAAAGTGTGGAGTCCGTTCCGTCTATCTAGTAAGAGGTTCTGACAAAACCTTGAATCAAATAAACGTAGCAATACCCCACACTCGAATAGATATGAGGTACTCGGCGCAAGAATGCACCGATGCCATTACCCAAACAAGAATGAGTGTCATTCGTACGTCATTGATTCGTTGAAACTGTCAGATTTCGTACTAAGGACAGAAAAACACTTTCTAAAAATATGTCACCGGAAAATCCGGCGACACAAAGATACAAAGATTTTTGATTCGCACAACACTCATTCTCAACGGGTATTGCCGATGTAATAATAGTAACTACTATGGGATAACAAAAGAGCCCGCCATCCAGATGCAGATAACATCTGTGGCGAGCTATAAGCCTGGGTACTATACTGGCGTATATGTTTAAAGTCGAATTGGATACACTTCCTTCTCGTACTCTTCAACAAGAGCAGAAAGCATATCAAGTTCTTTCAGACGAGGATCGTCTGACGGGGTTTCTTCATTTGTTTCAAAGAAGAGTTGATCAATGCGCGCCATAATCGCCGCATATTCTTTCTCTGTTTTAATGTACGACATATCAAATAGTTTTTAGTGCCCACAAAATTAAGACAAATTTCATTATGCTTAAATCATTTTTAGACTATTTGTTCTACTATGTGGAGGGGTAAGTGGGAAATCCTTGCTATCTGCTTGGCTCCTGCTCTGAAGTTTTTCTTCAGAAGGGAGCAAAGGGTGAGGCGCTGCTCCATAGACAATTGAGACAGGGATTCCTTTTGGAATTCTTTATATATCAGTTCCTTCATCTGGGTCACTATTTCCTGATCAGACAGACTCACATTGTCTGCTATACCGAATTTGATTTCCACCTCACCTTCAACTTTTCTGGAAAGCATATTCAGGAATCTTGCCGGATGTTTGAATATACCTTCAACCATTTTGACATCCACATAGCACTCTTGGAGAATAATTCCATTTTCGTCGACGCAGTAATGACTCGGCACTGGAGACTCTGATTTCAGAATACCACAACGCTTTCTGAAGCTCATTTCATTCAAGTTAAACGATCGAGGCTTAGTTCCGCCATTGAAGTATGCCGCCAAAGAAGACCACGGATAAAAATAAGGAATCATACAAATGCCGGCAGCTAATGAATTGCGGAGTACATAGACGATTGCATTTTCAAGGTACTGTTCTGTATCAATGTAGTTTACTTGCAATTTCAGGTTGAGGAGTCCCTGAACACAACCATAGGCCTGACGCATTCGCATTGCGCATCTTCGTTTGTACTCCTCTGCAAACTTCAAACACTGTTCCCTTGTCCCGTAAAGTATAAAATGGAAATGATTGCTCATAAGACAGAATGCCAGAATGGAGATATCAAATCCTAAGACAGTTAAGGCAATGTCATTCATACCACGGATAAAGTCTTCCCTACTCCTGAAAATGTCGTTACGTTCCAGCCCGCTGCTGCTGATGTGATAGAAACCTTTCATACTTTTTTGCTGCAATTTAGACAGGCTCAGAGAAAGAATCATCAAATCATAAAAAAGATTCTGCAGAAATTTCTTTTTCTTTAAGGTTTTCAATCTTTTTTTAACGACTTTGAATTTATTTTTAACAAATTTAGTGATGGAATTTCTTGTTTTGATGTCTGCCAGGAGGCACAAAACAAGTCGTGCGAGCCTTTAGGTCGAGCTCGCGCGGTTTGTTTTGAGGGGGCGGTCCTGGTTTCGGACGACCGTGCTGCCGATGATGACCGATGTGGGAGATTGGTTGTCCTGAGGATAGATGTACAATATAATATATGGCCGTGGTCGGCGAATACGCCGGCCGACCACTATATAGTCTTCCGCCGCACCATCGCCGGCCAAAAGCAGGGCCGGCGACTCAAAGCCTCCAGCGCGAACGAAACCCAAAGGGTTCGCGCCGGAGGCTTTGTGCGCTTGCAGGACGAGGACCTCCGACGGAAATGCAGGGAAAGTGTCGGAGGTGTCAGGCGAAAGAAGGGGACCTCCGACAGAAATGCGGGGAAAGTGTCGGAGGTGCCGGGAAAAAGAGGGGGACCTCCGACGGAAATGCAAGGAAAGTGTCGGAGGTGCCGGGAAAAAGAGAGGGACCTCCGACGGAAATGCGGGAAAAGTGTCGGAGGTGCCGGGAAAAAGAGGGGGACCTCCGACGGAAATGCGGGAAAAGTGTCGGAGGTGCCGGGAAAAAGAGGGGGACCTCCGACGGAAATGCTGGAAAAGTGTCGGAGGTGTCGGGCAAAAGAGAGGGACCTCCGACAGATTCGCGGGGAATTTGTCGGAGGTCCTTCGGTTGTCAGGGGTTCAGGAGGTCAACGTTTACGAAGCCGTTGATTTCCTGGATAAGTTCTACTGAGGCGAGGGCCTTTCGCCGGATGTCGTCTGTGGCATCTGTTGCGGAGGCGGCCTCTCTATAGATGTTGATGGCTTCTCCGAAGCGGTTGTTGCGGCGGAGAGCCTCAGCTTGATTCAATAGTTCCTGTGCTGTCATTTCTGCAGAGCAGCTATGGCTTACACGAGTCCTGAGAAGCCCATAAAGGCCATTGCGAGGATACCTGCTGTGATAAGAGCAATCGGAATGCCCTTGAATGCCTTAGGGACATCATTGAGGGCAAGCTGCTCGCGGAGGCCGGCGAAGAGCACCATTGCGAGGCCGAAGCCGAGCGATGTTGCGAAAGCGTACACGGTGGCCTCACCGAGGTTCATCATACCGTCTGCAGCAGCTGCAAATGGAGATGACTTCTGAACAACTGTCAAAGCGACACCGAGTACGGCGCAGTTAGTAGTGATCAGAGGGAGGAAGATACCGAGTGCCGAGTAAAGTGACGGGCTGATCTTCTTGAGGACGATCTCAACCATCTGCACAAGGGCAGCGATCACAAGGATGAATGAGATTGTCTGGAGGAACTCAAGACCGAGTGCGGCCAGAAGAGAGTTCAGGAGATAAGTCACCACAGTGGCAAGGGTAATCACGAAGCACACTGCCATCGACATACCTGTCGCTGTGCTGAGCTTGTTGGAAACACCCAGGAAAGGACAGATTCCGAGGAACTGTGAAAGCAGGATATTATTTACGAATATCGCTGAAATGATGATAAGTATATATTCCATAATTACTCTGCCTTTTTAGTAGTTAATTTCCTGAAGATCACGATGAGGTAGCCAAGCGCGAGGAAGGCTCCCGGCGCAAGCACGAATGCGAGGATACCGTCACCCGAGATGAACTTCCAGCCGAACATAGAGCCGCTTCCAAGAATCTCACGCACGAGTCCGAGGAGGGTAAGCGAACAGGTGAATCCAAGTCCGATTCCAAGTCCGTCGAGAGCTGAGTCAACAACAGAATTCTTGTTGGCAAATGCCTCAGCACGGCCAAGCACGATACAGTTCACCACGATGAGCGGGATGAAGAGTCCGAGAGTCTCGTACACATCAGGAACATATGCCTGCATAATGAACTGAAGGAGTGTCACGAAAGTCGCGATCACAACGATGTATGAAGGGATACGCACCTTGTCAGGGATGAATGATGCGATCGCCGAGATCACCATATTGGACAGGATGAGGACGAACATAGTGGCAAGTCCCATACTCATTCCGTTGATGGCAGAAGTGGTTGTGGCCAATGTAGGACACATACCCAGAAGGAGAACAAATGTAGGATTCTCCTTGATAAGGCCTTTAGTTATAAGTTGAAATTTTCCCATACTCTGTTCCTCCATTAAAGATTTCCCGACTCGCTCTGCTCGCTCGAAATGACATCGTCTTCCATAAGGAGCATAGGTGTTCGTCCGATAGCATCAAAAACTTTCACTGCAAGGGCAAGACCGTCAGCGTAGGCACGTGAAGTGATGGTCGATGCTGTGATTGCATCTACATCTCCTCCGTCCTTCTTCACTGCAAGCTTCTTCGCAGAAGCGTCAAATCCCTTGAACTGGTCCGAGAACGCAGGCTCCACGCACTTTGCACCAAGACCTGGAGTCTCAGCCTGCGAGAGCACCTTTGTATTCCAGATGACACCGTTCACATCGAAGCCCACCTTGATGGCGATAGGGCCACCGAAGCCAACAGGAGCCACATTGATGGCGCAACCGACAACATTGCCGAGCTCGTCATAAGCGAGGTTATATGCATAAGAAGCGCCCTCGAACTCGACAGTCCTCTCTTCCTCGATCTTGACTGCAGTCTCAGGAAGCACTTCCTTGATTGCAGCCTCGTTCTTAGCCGCAGCTGCAGCTGCAATAGGCTCAGCTGTAAGTGCATACACAGCAGCAAGAAGGCCTGAGCACACAAGACAGATGGCAAGAAGGCACACTGTCATATTGATGAATGATGATTTAACTGCCATAACTAAGCCCTCCCGAATTTTTTAGTGTGGCACCATTTGTTGATAAGAGGAACCACCGCGTTCATAATGAGGATAGCAAAGGACATTCCCTCCGGATAAGCACCGAAATAGCGCACAAGCATAGTGATCAGACCGATACCGACACCGAAGATGATTCCACCAACGTTGCTCATAGGGGAAGTCACATAGTCAGTTGCCATAAACACAGCACCGAGGAGCACACCACCAGTAAGGAGGTTGAACACAGGACCTGTGAACTCAGCAGGGTTGACTGCCCAGAAGATGCCTGAGAACACAGCCACTGTGGCAAGGATCGAAAGTGTGATGTAAGGCTTGATGACTCTGCGCGCAAGGAGATATACGAAACCGACCAGGATAGCGAGCGCCGAAAGCTCACCGGCAGATCCGCCGATGTTGCAGAAGAGCATATCCATATAGTCAAGGCCCTCAACGGCAGCTACGCCGCCTTCTTTGGCAAGTCCCAGAGGAGTCGCGCCGGTGAATGCGTCAACAGCGGCAGTGCTGATGAAACCGTTTGGCTTCGCCCAGTTTGTCATATATGTCGGGAACGAGATCAGAAGGAACACACGACCTACGATTGCAGGGTTGAAGAGGTTCTGACCGAGTCCGCCGAATGTCATCTTGGCAACGCCGATCGCTACAACCGCACCGATGAACACCACCCACCAAGGAGTAGTGGCAGGAAGGTTGAGCGCGAGAAGAATACCTGTCACAACTGCTGACATATCGCAGACTGTGCAAGGCTTGTTCAAGAGATATTTTGTAATCAGATACTCCAGCAGCACACACGAAGCGACACTCACTCCGAGCACGAGCAGCTCTGCCCATCCGTAGAAGAGGACAGAAACGATCACTGCCGGGATCATAGCGATCACAACATCACGCATCAAAGACTTGGTCGAAGTCTTGGTATGCAGATGCGGTGAAGGTGAAACTAATAGTTTATTCATTTTCTTGCTTTTTTAGTTATCAATTTTCAGAGGTAGGGGACAATGGTAAAAACCGTGGCCGCCCGTGGCCTCGTGAACGGGAGGGGCCCGCGCCGAAGGCGTGGGAGGGATTTAGTTTTTACCTTTGGCCCCTGCCTCGTATAATTCTGATGACGTCGCCTTTGGCGATGCGGATGATGTCCAGGAGAGGAATGTTAGCCGGACAGCTGTAGAGGCAGCATCCGCACTCGATGCAGTCCTGCACCGCATTCTCTTCAAGTTCATCCATCATATTGTTGCGTGCATACTTGTTCAGAAGGAACGGCTCAAGTCCCATAGGACAAGCCTCCGCACACTTTCCGCAACGGATGCAGGCCGACTCGACACCTCTGACTGTCTGCTCTGCAGTAAGGTACAGCAACGATGAGGATCCCTTCACTGTAGTCGCATCGAGGTTGGCTATCGCCTTACCCATCATAGGACCTCCGCTGACAATCTTCACTGCATCCTCAGGGATACCGCCTGCCACCTCAGCAATATACGAAAGCGGCATACCGATCCTGAACTTGTAGTTATGCTGGTTCTCCATTGGGAGGCAGTCACCGGTGATAGTCATCACATTGGTAATCAATGGGATGTTCTTCTGAACAGCCTCATAGACCGCAAGTGATGTAGCTACATTCTGAACCACTGCACCTACGCTGATAGGAAGTCCGCCGGACTTCACCTGGCGTCCCATCACAGCATCGATGAGCTGCTTCTCACCACCTTGAGGGTACTTCTTCTTGAGAGACATCACAGAGATGCCTTCATAACCCTTGGCAGTCTTCTGGAGCTCAGCCACAGCCTCGCTCATAGCCTTGATGGCCTCAGGCTTGTTCTCTTCAATACCGATCACGGCAGGACATCCGCCGAGCACCTTCTTCATAATGGCTGCTCCGATCACGATCTCCTTGCTTCTTTCGAGCATAATACGGTAGTCTGAAGTAAGATAAGGCTCACACTCGGCTCCATTGAGGATGAGGCACTCAGCCTTGTTGCCCGGAGGCGGGCAGAGCTTCACGTGTGCAGGGAATGTCGCACCACCGAGTCCCACGACTCCGCACATCTTGATCTTATCAAGAGTAGCCTTGTCGTCCTCAGGAATCTCTGTCACAATGGTGTCTGTAAGGTCAACACCTTCTACCCACTCGTCCCCCTCGACATCGATCTCGATGTGTACGACGTTGTTGCCGGCGATGTCCTTGCGCGGACCTACCGACTTGACTGTACCTGAAACAGACGAATGTACATATGCAGAAATGAATCCCGCAGGCTCTGCGATCACCTGGCCGACCTTGACCTGGTCACCCGCCTTCACGATCGGTGTGGCAGGAGCTCCAAGGTGCTGAGCTACGGAAATATATACCTTTGAAGGAACAGGAAGTACCTCGATCCTGCAGTCTTTCGAGATCTTGCTGTCATTTGGGTGGATACCACCTATTGAAAATGTCTTCATCATAGCACTATTCCTCCTTTGGTTTGATTACAGGAAAGTTCACTGCGTGGATAGCCGCCGTAGGGCACTCAGCCACACATTTCTTGCAGAGCTTGCACTTTGTAAAGTCGATGTAGGCCACATTGTTCTCCACTGTGATAGCCTCGAAAGGGCACACCTTGGCGCACTTTCCGCAACCGATGCAGGCAGCCTTGCAAGCCTTGCGGGCCACGGCACCCTTGTCCTTATTGATGCAGGAAACATACACACGCATATTGCGGCGTCCCTTGTTGCGAAGCTCGATCACATTCTTAGGACAAGCCTTCACGCAGGCACCGCAGGCTGTACATTTTTCCTCGTCCACGACAGGAAGACCTGTAGCAGGATCCATAGAGATCGCGCCGAACTGGCAGGCTGCAACGCAGTCGCCGCATCCGAGACAGCCGAATGAACATCCTGTGTCACCGCTGTAAAGGGCAGCCTTCACACGGCAAGACTGATAACCGCCGTACTCGTTTGTGCGCGGGCGGTTCTCACAAGTACCGTTGCAACGTACCACAGCGACCATAGGCTCCTTAGCGGCAACCTCAACGCCGAGCACTCCTGCAACCTTCTGCATCACATCATTACCTCCGACAGGGCAGAAGCAGCTGTCAAGGCTTTCTGATTGTACGCAATGCTGGGCAAACGCGCGGCAGCCTGCCTGTCCGCAGCCTCCGCAGTTGGCACCAGGCAACACCTTCTCCACCTCGTCGATCCTCGGGTCTTCCTCCACCTTGAACTTTTCAGCCACAACGTAGAGAACCACCGCAAGCAACGCACCGAGAATGGTGAGGATTGCAATAGTCCAGATGATTGTTTGTGTCATTATAGGTATAGTTTATATGTTATTTTGTCTTGATATAAAACACGAACTCGGTAGCGAGCCTGTCCCTCAACAACCAGATGATGAAGTAGTAGACCGCCACGCCTGCAAGTGCGAATCCGCCTCTGGCGTACTCGTTCGCGACAACGGGAGACAAAGATAATATTATTATCATTAAAACTGCCAACGGAATCACATAAGATATCCACACGGCTTTCAACCCCATTGCCATTTTCGTAGCAACCTGCACCTCATCTCCTACCTGGTACTCCGCATACGGGTCAGTAGGAAGCATAATGAGCTTTTCCTTATCCTCCGACATTCCGCACATCGCCTTGGCCTGGCACGAGCTGCAGGCAGACGACACCAGAATCTCGACTGTAGTGGCCTCCGGTGTGATGTCCACTATCTTTCCTGTGTGTACTATTTCGTTTTTCTTTGCCATATTGTTATTACTTTATCAATGAAGTGAACGGGTGCTTCAGGCCTTCGTATGCCGTCATCCTTCCTGTCGCCTTGCCCACAAGCAGAGGGGCTTCGAAATAGACCGGAAGGCGGTTCTCGTCGTCAGTCACCCAGATCATCATATCCTCTTCTCCCTTGAAGACCTCCCCTTCCAAGAGCTTCGCCGCAAACTTGATCGTCTTCACCGTCCCAAGGCCTTTCACCTTGATGGTCTCGCGGCCGTAAAGGATGAAATACACATTGAACACATCGTCGTCGATGGCGAAGGTCATCGGGTACTTCCTGCCGGGATCAACGACGTCGAAGTCCATATTCCTCGCGAAGAAGAAAAGCGACGGAAGGTCGAAGGTGCACGGGGTGAGCGGCAGTTCCATCGAACGTTGGCCGCGCTTTGACGAATATATATCCGCAGATATATGCGGCTCCGCCGAATTCCTGTCATATAGGTATATATTCCTGGCCTCATAACCGCCCTCGTAGGTGTCACGGGTGAACTTCAGCGGCACCAGACCGTCGCGGGTGAACCAGCTCTTGAAGTCCTCGCGGACCTTGAAGAAGAAGTCAAAGAACTTCGTGGTCTGTCCGTAAACCGAGCAGAGGAAGGCATCCTTGCCGTTGAAACGGACATCATCAAGCCTGACTGTGGCGTAACCGACGTCCGAGTTTATCGCTCCCCATCTGTAGTGAAGCACAAAATCAAGTTTTTCGCCTGCCTGAAATGCAAGCTTGTCTTCAGCGAGTGTCCTTACAGGCACGCACGCCGTACCTTTTAAATCAGAATTCCCCTGTGCGTGCGCCGGACTTACCGACAGACGCATACACAGGAGAACTGTCAAACATATTATTATTCTCATCTTCATCTTCCGATGAATCTCTATGCGAACTCGTCAGGCATTCCGAAGTCGCTCGGAGGCATCGGTCCCGGACCCGGATAGTCGTCATTCATCGCGGAAGCCACTGACATCATATCCGCCTGATTCACCAGACTTTCCTGCTCATCCACGAATCGTACCTCATCAGCACGGAACCTCATATCCACATCCGCAATCGCACCGTTACGATGCTTTGCGATGATGATCTGTGTTCTTCCGATGTCATCCGGATTGTCAGAAAGGCCCTGATAGTCATAACGATGGATGAAGATTACCATATCGGCATCCTGCTCGATGGAACCTGACTCTCGAAGGTCGCTCAGCTGAGGACGTCTGTTGCTTCCCTGACGGTTTTCAGACTGACGCGAGAGCTGGGAAAGAGCGATGATAGGAACTCCCATCTCCTTTGCGGTCGCCTTCAGTGTACGCGAGATCGCTGCAACTTCCTGCTCACGCATACCACGGAGCTCTGCAGGTCCCTGCATCAGCTGGAGGTAGTCGACTACCACAAGGCGTACGCCCTTCTGGTTCACGAGCCTCTTCACCTTCGAACGGAACTCCATAACAGGAAGCGAAGGAGTGTCATCTATATATATAGGTGCCTTAGCCAGGCGCTTGAGTTGGATGTCAAGCTGCTCCCACTCCCAAGGCTGGAGCTTCACACCACCCTTGATCTTGTCGGCACTGAGCTTGGTCTCCGACACCATCATACGGTTGGCCAGCTGCTTCGCAGGCATCTCAAGAGAGAAGATCGCTACCGGCATATTGAAGTCCACTGCTGCGTTTCGGCAGACGTTCACCACGAACGCTGTCTTTCCGACCGAAGGACGCGCCGCAAGGATGATAAGGTCTGAAGCCTGCCATCCGAGCGTGATCTTGTCGATGGACGGGAAGCCGGAAGGCACTCCGCTCAATCCATCCGAGTCCTGACGTGCCTGGAGATCCTCCAAAGCCTCGTTGATGACCTTTCCGATCTCCTGGACATCTCTCTTGACGTTGTTCTGGATAGCGGAGAAGACCTTGGTCTGCGCCATATCGATGAGGTCATCCACGTTTGTGGATTCATCATAGGACGATTTGAGGATGTCGTACGATGCAGTGATGAGCTCTCTCTGGATGTGCTTCTGCTTGAGGATCCTGATGTAGTACTCGATGTGAGCCGCTGCACCGATCTTCTGTGAGAGCTGGGCCAGGGCTATGGTTCCTCCTACAGCCTCCAGGTTGCCTGAAGACTTGAGCTTCTGCGACACAGAAAGCAGGTCGAGCGCGATGTGCTCACTTGTCAGAGCAGTCATCGCCTCGAAGATCATCCTGTGCTTCTCGGAATAGAAACAGCTCGCAGTGAGCTCGTCCATTGCCTCGTCCACACAGTTCGGTTCAATCAGAAGCGCTCCAAGGACAGCCTCTTCAACATCAAGAGCCTGAGGCGGTCTGTTACCCATCTCAAGCCCAAGAGTGTCAAGATTGACTGACTGTTTCTTTCCTCTGACCGGTCTTTTCTTTACCTCGTCAGCCATAGTATTTTAGAATGTTGAAACTGCTGGACGCAGTCTCTTAGATTATTCGAAATCCGGATTTACAAGAATTCTTCCGCAGTACTCGCAGATGATCATCTTCTTGTTTGAAGCGATGTCAAGGAGTCTCTGTGGCGCGATTGTGTTGAAGCAACCGCCGCAAGCGTTGCCGTTGAACACAGGAACTACTGCGAGGTGGTTTGTGCAGCTGTGTCTGATGTGATCGTAGGCGCTCATTGTTCTCTCGTCGATCTTCTCGGCGCAAGCCTCACGGTTGGCGCGGAGCATCTGCTCCTCCTTGGAAGTAGCCTCAACGATAGTCTCGAGCTCTTCCTTCTTTGCCTTGAGGTCCTCGTTTCTTACAGCGAGCTTCTCCTTGATCACCTCAAGCTCCTTCTTCTTGTCGAAGATGCGCTCCTTGGTCTCTGCGATATGCTTCTCTGAGATCTGTCTGAGAAGGTCCTGGTTCTCGATCTCCTTGTTGAGTGAGTCGTACTCGCGGCTGTTTGCCACGTTCTCGAGCTGTGACCTGTACTTCTCGATGAGGTCCTCACACTCAGTGATGCTCAGCTTGTTAGCTGCGATGAACTTGTTGTACTCCTCGATCATCTCTGCAAGGCGTACTGACTTTGCCTTGATCTCGACGATCTCGTTCTCAAGGGCCTCAACCTCCATCGGAAGCTCACCTCTGAGCTGAAGAATCTTATCTATTTCTGTGTCTGCCTGCTGAAGGGCATACAAAGTCTGAAGCTTCTCACTTACACTCAGTCCTGAGTCAGCAAATGTCTTCTGAATGGACACGAAGGTTTCCCTCTTGTCAATCGGCGTTTCGATTTTCTTTGTCTTTTTAGCCATATCGCTTAAAAATAAAATATCGGGTTATTATATATATTCTGCGTAATGCGAACTGCAAAGGTAGGAAAATTTTTCTTTAACAATGAAAATAAAATATCAACTATCTCTATTTCACTTTCATAATGGCCTATATCCATAATCATAAATCCTTCTTTTGTGAAGAAATTGTGATATGAAATGTCGCCGCTGATGTACAGCTGCGCCCCTGAGCGTACCGCCGCTGAAATCAGCGAACCACCCGAACCGCCGCACATAGCCACTCTGGATATTTTCCCCTCAAGCGGCCTTGACGTCCTCATCGCCTTGAGCGAGAAGCGGTCCTTTACCAGGGCCACCGCCTCCTGGGCGCTTATCGGCTCCGGAAGGTCTCCTACCACTCCCAGTCCGGTGCCTTCGCCGTCCTGATCGAGGATCTGGACGTTCTTAAGGCCGAGCCTTGCGGCCATAGCACCGCTTACTCCTGCGATGACCTTGTCGGCATTGGTATGAGCCGCATATATGCTTATACCTGCCTTTATTGCCTTGATAACCGCCTCACCAACAACATTTTCCGGAGTTATCTTCTTGAGTCCTGAAAATATGAGGGGATGGTGTGTGACTATCATATCCGCGCCACAGGCTATCGCCTCGTCCACCAGCTCCGGAGTGCAGTCCAGACCGAGAAGGACGGAACTGACCGGTGCCTCGGGCGAGCCGATGCACAGCCCGCTGTTGTCCCAGCCTTCCTGGATGGAGAGCGGGGCAAACTGCTCTATGACTGCTGCTATGTCTTTTACTTTATATTCCATTACAATTCTTTTCGGATTTCTGTCAGCTGCTCGCGGATGGACTTGAGGGACTCAAGCACGCGGGCCTTGTTTATCACATCCTTCCTGTCGCCCTTGAGCCTCTTGGCCACGCCTTCGAGAGTCAGGCCTTCTACATTGACAAGCAGGTGTATGTGTTTGAATGTCTCGACATCCTCCTTTGAGAAAAGCCTGTTTCCCTTGCCGTTCCTCTGGGGCTTGATGAACTTAGAGAACTCATTGGACCAGAAGCGCACAAGCGAGGGACTTTCGCCCAGGATCGTTGCGACTTCGCCTACTGTGTAGAAAAATTTTTCCATAGTGTCAATCCATTGACTGTCCGGTAGTTACGGACATTACCAATATATTCATATATTCCTCCGGCGTCACTGTGGCGAACAGGTGGTTCACCGGGTCGAGGACTACGGTGTCACGCACGACCTCATAATGAAGGTGAGGGGCAAACGAGCTGCCGGACACCCCGACATTGCCTATATGTGCTCCCCTCTTGACTTTGCGTCCCTTGACGGCTATCACGTCCGAGAGATGGGCATATCTTGTCATATATCCGTTTCCGTGGTCGATCTCCACGACGTTGCCAAGGCCTTTGCGCGAGCGTGTCACCTTGCTTATCACACCGTCCGCTGTTGCATATACAGGGACTCCGGAAGACGCTATCATATCCAGGCCATTGTGCTGTATCTCAACCTTATAGAACGGGTTGATCTTGTAGCCCACTGATGCTCCTGTCTGTGCGAACGAAAAGTCCTGAAGCGGGTTGTGCATCGGTGGCATAACAAAACCTGAGTCTGTCACAGCCTTCATTATAGCTGCGAAATTCTCATCCACCCTGACACCAGCCTCGTCCAACACTCCAAGTTTCCTATCGGTATATTTCACAAGGTCCATATCCGGAAGGGTTTCAAAACCCGGCATAAAATCGATCGATTCCATCGGGTCGACATTCGGCGCGGCGGTCTTGAATATTTCCTCATATATACGGTCATCCTTCAGCTGAAGGCCCTCGATGACGTCGGAAAGCAGAGCTTCCTTCTTTGCCAGTTCGGGATACTCCTGCGAGTAGAGGCGGTTCTCGTTCTTCAATTTCTGTTCTTCACCGGTGCTGAATATGAGGGCGAAGATGATATAATATACCACAGCGACAGACATTGAAGCCAATATGAACACCAGAAACTTGCGGAGGACAGTCCATACGGATGTCCTCTTTTTCTTGACCTTTATGTCGTTCTTGTCGAAGAAATAGTTCTGTCTCATATGCGTCCCTTTTTCCTATGAGACGGATGCAGGGTGATCTTCTCTGACGCATCTGCCGTGTTCTGTACCATTGTGGCGTACTCTTCCGGGGTGATGGTCAGGTCGAAATAGTTCGCCGGATTCACCGGAGCGCCCTTGTAGAGCACCTCATAGTGGAGATGCGGACCCGACGAGCGGCCTGAATTTCCGCTCTCGCCTATGCACTCTCCCCTCTTGACCTTCATTCCTTCCACGACTCCGACCGACTTGAGATGGGCATATCTTGTCTTGTAGCCGAATCCGTGGTCGATGAGCACCTGGTTTCCATAGCCGAAGAACTCGAACTTGACGCTTTCCACCACTCCGTCTCCGGTCACGTAGATCGGATTGCCCGGCTTCATCGCAAAGTCCACACCTGTGTGGCGCTTCGAGCGTCCGGTGAAAGGATCCGAACGGTAGCCGAACGAACTTGAGAGCCTGTATATAGATGGATCAGGATTGACAGGAGGGATTGCCGGAATACACATTGCCATATCACCCGCCCTCTTAGAGAGCTGCGCTACTTCGTCAAACGAACGGCTCTGCACATAGGTCTTCTTGGTCAGGATGTCAAGTCTTACTGCAGTGTTCTTGAGAAGACCGTCCGAGTCTATCATATCCAGATGAGCGTACCTGTTCACACCTCCGAAACCGGCGTTACGCACTTCCGACGGAATCTCATTCATACCGAAAATCGAACGATAGATGCCGTCATCCCTCATCTGGAGTGACTCCAGGGCATCCTCATACTGATCCAGATGTCTGTTCATCACTTCCATTTTCGAACACCACTCAGCGTTCTCCTTCTTCAGGAGCAGGGTCTTCGGCGGCTCGAGGCCAAGGACAGACACGTAGATCCAGAAATAGAATCCGGTCATCACTATACTTACGACGAAAAGTGTCGCGAGCATTACCACCCACGACAAACGAGAACGCCTTTTTACATCATACAAGAGCGTTCTCGGGTTCAGAATGTACCCAAAAGTTTTTGACATACGGGTGCAAAGGTAGTAAAAAACATTGATTCTGAAAGAGTTTTAATTTGGAATTTTACAGCAAATTCTGTATTATTGCAGTTAGATTTCAAACATTTCATAAGATATGATTTTTAGCCAGGATAAGTTGCAGAAGAATGTAATCGGGGTGATCTTTGGAGGCAAGCACCTCAGTGCGGCAAGAATCGAGAACGGAGTCATCGCAGACATAGTCCACAGGGAGGTAAACAACAGGGAAGCTGAGGAAGTCATCCTGAGCGAGATTATCCACACAATAAATTCAGTCTACACGGACTCAGTCGCCGGAATCGGAGTCGGCGTACCGAGCCTGGTAGATGTCAAGCACGGTATAGTCATCAACCCGACCAACATCCCCTCCTGGCACAAGGTACACCTGAAAGACATCCTCGAGGAGCAGTTCAACGTACCTGTCTACATAAACAACGACGCAAACTGCTTTGCCTTGGGAGAGAAGTATTTCGGAGTCGCAAAAGATTACGAGAACATCGCAGGGATAACCATAGCCACCGGTTTCGGAGTCGGCATCATAATCAACGGCAAGCTTTATTCCGGCAGGAACGCCGGAGCCGGAGAGTTCTGTTCCATCCCGTACCGTGACCACGACTACGAGTACTACTGCAGCACAAAGTATTTCGAAGAAAAATACGGCTTGAAAAACGAGATCCTGCTGGCAAGGGCGAAAAAGAAGGACAAGATTGCCTTGGCGATATACGAACTTTTCGGAATGGACCTGGGAAATGCAATCAAGACGATAATGTACGCCCTTGACCCTGACGCCATCGTCATCGGAGGCATAATGGCAGAAGCCTATGATTTCTACAAGGAGGCGATGCTCAAGACAGTCAATTCATTCATTTACAAGGGAACAGTGAAGAACATCAAGATTTTCAAGTCCACTGAAGCAAACATTCCGGTTTACGGCGCAGCCGCATTGTGCTTCGAATAACCTATGTGCTTATGGCAAAGAAAGTAACAATCTACGACATCGCCGACAAGCTTCACCTGTCTCCTTCGACGGTTTCCCGCGCCCTCGCGGACAGCAGTCTGATCAACATAAAGACCAGGACCCGCATCCGCAAGGTGGCGGATGAAATGGGCTACAGGGATCCCAGAAACATACAGACGGAGCCTGACACCATAGCCGTCATCGTCCCCGCAAGAGACAATATTTTTTACAACAGCATCATACAGGCCATCCAGAGCAAGGTCGAAGACAAGTACCTGCTCTCGGTAATGTGCTCGGACAACTCCGCAAAGAGGGAGAAGGAGATCGTGTCAAGGCTGTCTCCCGCCCACATCAAATGCCTCATCATATCCCAGAGTATGGACATAGATGACAACACCCATCTGGAGGAGGCACAGAAAAGAGGGATAGAAGTCATACTTTTCAACAGAATACACTACGCAGGGGCCTGTCCTAAATTCCTGATTGACAATTATATGGATTCTTACACACTGACCCGGCATCTTGTGTCTGCCGGCTGCAGGAGGATTGCATTCGCCGCCAAGCATTACAAGTGTCCCATCTACAAGGAAAGGGTGGCGGCATACAAGGATGTCATCAAGGAAAACGATCTGCCTTTCGACCCCAGACTCCTCATCTACAGCGAGCTCACCACCGACGACACCTCTGAGGTCATCAGCCGTTTCTTGAAGACGGACCCAAGGCCTGACGCCATCGTACTGCCCAATTTCATTTCAGTACTTCAAGCAGTCTCTGCCGCCAAACTTATGAACCTGTCGATTCCTCAGGACATCGCCATCGCAAGTTTCGACGAGACACCGGAATGCAAATTCTCCAACCCGTCAGTAACCTGCCTCAGCCGTCCTCTGGAAGAAATCGGAGAGGAGATTGCAGACACCGCACTGCGCCTCTGCAATGGAGAACTCACCGAAAAGGACATCACCCGCGTATTCGGCTCCAGACTCATAATACGAGGTTCATCGTTCTCCTGCTGACGTTCTTTTTCCGGTACAGCCATCATCAGGCGCTTCGGCCTGAAACCATATCACCCCATCACCGCGATGGGGTGTTTTTCATATCCATTTTATGCAACTTGTTGCAATTTTAAAATCATTTGTTCAAATATTTGCATTTGACATTTTAAAAATCTAATTTTGGCACAACACTGATAACCAAATAGAATAGAGCAAGGCCCGAACTGACTTTGCAACAAGTTGCAAAAGCACAAAAAGGCCTGCCCAACAAACACACACAATGAAAAACATATTGGGAATAGACCTTGGAGGCACCTCCATTGAGGGTGGAAGGATAGAAGCCGGAAACATCGTCAGCTATGCAAAGACTGACACCAAAGCATCAATCGGAGGCGAAACCACCATCGGATTATTGAAGGACCTGATCGCCGGTCTCATAAATGAGGAGACTGCAGCGATCGGCATCGGCGTTCCTAGCGTCGTGGACAGAAAAAAGGGAATTGTCTACAATGTACAGAACATTGCGGGATGGGATGAAGTTCCGCTCAAGGAGATCCTTGAGGCTGAATTCGGCCTTCCTGTGTTCGTGGACAACGACGCCAACTGCTTTGCATTGGGAGAAAAGATCTTCGGAGAAGGCAAGGAATTCGACCATTTTGTCGGAGCCACCCTTGGAACAGGCCTTGGCGCTGGAATAATCCAGAACGGACGTCTTCTTGCTGACGCAAACTGCGGTTCCGGCGAATTCGGTGAGATTCCGTATATGAACGGAAAGCTCGAGGATCTGTGCGGAAGCCGATTCTTCACTGAAGTCGCAGGCAAGAGCGGCTATGAGCTTTCGCTTGAGGCACGCAGCGGAAATGAAGAGGCAAAGAAGATGTTCGACGAATATGGCAGGCACCTGGCCTACCTTGTGAAGATCGTCGTTCTGACCCTTGACCCTCAGGCCGTCATCTTCGGAGGCTCGATAGCAAAGTCATTCGACCTTTTCAAGGATGCCATATTCACCAACCTCGCGGACTTCCCATATCCGAAATCCATCGAGAAGCTCACCCTCCTGAGTTCAAACAAGGAGAACAGCGGCATACTTGGAGCCGGAGCACTCTGCCTTGCATAAAGGATCACCGCATAAAACAACAACCACATAATCAAGACAATGAAACTTCAGAAAACAATCCTAATCCTCGCACTATGCCTGAGCGGCATAATGGCGCAGGCGCAGAAGCTTTCTGTACAGTTGGAAGAGCTTTCTGCCATCGAGTTCAAGGAGGCGGTAAAGAAGAGCTGCGAAACAGCAATCCTCCCTATCGGAGTGCTCGAGAAGCACGGACCGCATATGCCTCTTGGAACTGACGTCTACACAGCCAGAGAGATGGCTCTCAGGGCAGCTGAGATGGAGTACGCTGTAGTGTTCCCTTGGTATTACTTCAGCCAGATCAACGAGGCAAGACATCAGCCGGGAACGATCGCATATTCACCTGAGCTGATCTGGAAGGTGCTTCAGGAGACTCTCGACGAACTCAGCCGCAACGGCTTCAAGAAGATCATCATCGTCAACGGCCACGGCGGCAACAAGGCTTTCCTTGAATATTTCGGCATATCCCAGCTTTCTCAGAAGAGGGACTACGCCCTTTACTGGTACCAGCCTTCATATGACCGCGAGGTGATCAAGCAGGCAGAGGCGCTTACAATGCACGACCCGCTCGACCAGCACGCAGGCAACCGCGAGACCTCAATGGTAAAATCGATTGTTCCGGACCTTGTACACCCTGAACTTGCTGGAACACAGTCAGGAGCAGACCTTGACAGGATAAACAACCTCGAGCACGTCTACACAGGCATATGGTGGTACGCAAGCTTCCCTAACCACTACGGCGGAGACGGATCAAAGGCTACAGCCAAGGCAGGCAAGCTCATTATGGACAGCGTCGCTTCTCAGTTTGCCGATGTAATCAAGGACATCAAGGAAGACAAGAATGTTCCTCAGCTGATGGAGCAGTTCTACAAGGACGCTGAAAATCCACTCGGAACAAAGCAGCCGTACTAGACACAATATAATATAACCACATAAATAACCACACCTTATCAACTTTACGTATGATGAAAAACACTAAACAGACCCACACATATCGTGAGACTGGAACAAGCGGGATTTTACGCCAGCTTGTTGCTCTGTCTTTGTTCCTTATGTGTGCACTTCCTCCCGCAAGGGCGGAAAATGTAAAGTCCGAAGGGTTCTCTGCTATGGAACAACAGAGAAAGACGATCACAGGTAACGTCGTGGACGAGACCGGACAGCCGGTAATCGGAGCGACAGTGATCGAGACCGGCACTACAAACGGTGCAGTGACAGACTTAGACGGAAACTTCTCTCTTGAAATAAGAAGCAATGCAGAGATTACCGTCACCTGCATCGGCTTTTCAGATGAAAAGATCTCCACAAGCGGCAGAACAAGATTCACCATCGTCCTCAAGGAAGACAAGAAGATTCTCGAGGAAGTTGTCGTGACAGCGTTCGCCACTCAGAAAAGGGTAAACGTAACAGGTGCGATCACCGCTGTTACAGGCGACGACATCATCGCAGCTCCGGTTGCAAACGTGTCATCGGCCCTGGTAGGTATCACTCCTGGTCTCAGCGCCGTGACAGTCAGCGGTGAGCCTGGTCAGGATGCTGCCGACATCGCCATCCGCGGTGTGTCATCGTATTCGGGAAGCACTGCTCCGCTTATCGTCATCGACGGTATCGAGCAGCCTGCAAGCCACGCGATGAGCATTATGAACAGCTTGAACCCTAACGACATCCTCGGAATATCCGTACTTAAGGACGCATCGTCAACAGCTGTCTATGGTATCCGCGCTGCAAACGGTGTGATCATCGTCACCACAAGACGCGGTCAGGTAGGAAAACCTAAGGTAAGCTTCTCCGGCAACTTCGGTGTGACCAATGCGACCAACCTCCAGAGAGGTCTCTCTTCTTATGAGTACGCACTCTTCAGAAACGAGGCCGTGATGAATGAGGTCGAAGGTTACGGCAGCACTGCCCTGAAGAACTTCCTTTTCACAGAGGATGACCTCTGGAAGTTCCAGAACAACAGAGACTTCACTCCTGCAGAAGTTGCAGCGATGAACCTCACTCAGGAACAGAAGGACCAGCTCCTCAACAGCCCTGCACTTTATTATGGTACATCAGACGCTTATGCTGAGCTCTACAGCAGAGTAGCACCTCAGTGGCAGGCGAACCTCAGTGTATCCGGCGGTACAGAACGCGTGAAGTACTACGTGTCACTCAGCTACTTCGACCAGCAGAGTATTATGCAGAACACAAACTACTTCAACGTAAACACAGGTTCAAGATACCAGAGATACAACGTAAGAGCAAACATCGACGTCGACATCTTCAAGAACACAACCCTTTCGGTCAACACTTCAGGACAGTTCGGCGTGAACAGAGGTCCTGGAACAGGTAGCCTCTACAGCCGTTACAGCGGCATTATGCAGATCATCTACGAGGGTAACCCGTTCACCAACAGGGCAATGATCCTTGACGACAAGCTCATCGTGGACTTCGACCGTCCTCAGAACTCTGTTCAGGACGGACTCCAGAAGAGGACTGACAACGAGATGACAGGAAGCTGGCTTCCGGCACTCCTCGGCCGCTCGCTCGGAGTGACATCAAACACACGTGTGGACGTGACAATGAAGCTCAGACACGATATGTCATATCTCGTTAAAGGTTTGGACGTTCAGGCCAGCGTAAGATATCAGGAGAATGCGAGCAAGGTGGCTGTACAGTCATTTGCAATTCCTCGCTACACTGTAAGAAGAAGCCAGAGCAACCCTAACGAGTACGAGTTCTTCGGAGGTACTGTAGGTGCTGACGGCTATTCATCAGGCTCGTGGGGCGGTATGCGTGACTTCTATGCTGACGCGACCATCAACTATCAGGGCAACTTCGGCAAGCACTCGGTAGGAGCCCTCCTCCTGGGACGTGCAACAAAGTACACTATGCCTGGTGACAGCTTCAACACTCCAAGCGGCCTTATCGGTACATCGGCACGTGTGACATACGACTACGACACACGCTATATGTTCGAGGCCAACGTGGCATACAACGGAACAGAGAACTTCGCGAAGGGCAAGCGCTTCGGTCTCTTCCCTGCATTCTCTCTTGGTTATGTCATCTCAAATGAGCCTTTCTTCCCAGAGAACAATTTCGTGACTTTCCTCAAGCTTCGCGGAAGCTACGGTCTCGTGGGTAACGACCAGATCGGTGGAAGACGCTACCTCTATCTCCCTGGTACATATTCAATCAACCTCAGCCACTGGAGCTTCGACAGCTCTACCCAGTCAGGTTCGCTCAGCGGTAACTACTACCAGTTCGGAACCAGCACAGACGCGCACAACACCATCTACACAGGTTCTGCAGAAGGTACTCTCGGAAACCCTGACGTGACTTGGGAAAAATCTGAGAAGATGAGTGCCGGTCTCGAGGCCAAGTTCTTCAGAAACAGACTCTCATTGACAGCCGACTACTTCACCGAGAACAGAAGGGACATCCTTACTACCCTCGGAGTGATTCCGGCGACATTCGGTCTTCCTTCAGGCAGCACTTCTCCAGTGAATGTCGGACAGGTAAGCAACAAGGGTTACGAGATCGTTATGGGCTGGACAGAGAAGAAGAGAGACTGGGGCTATTATATAGAAGGTAACCTCACATATGCAAAGAACAAGATCATCTACAGAGCTGAGGCACCTAACCCTTACGACTGGATGAACCAGACAGGACACAGTATCGGACAGAACTTCGGTTACATCACCGACGGTTACTACGACACTCTCGAGGAACTCAACAGCCGTCCTTACTTCTCTGCAAGTGCGAACGCAGTGACCCTCGGTGACATCAAGTACCTCGACCTCAACGGTGACGGTCTGATCGACAACAAGGATATGGCCCCTATCGGCTACCCTAACAGACCTATGATGCAGTTCGGAGGAAAGCTCGGATTCAACTACAAGGGATTCGACGTGAAGGTGGTTCTCTCAGGTACAGCAATGGGTACCTATTATATATCACGAATCACCAGCCCGTTCTTCAAGAGAGCAGGAAACGCCTTCAGATGGCAGTGGGACGGAAGATGGACACCTGAGAAGGTGGCTTCCGGAGCTAAGATCACTTACCCACGCGCCGTGTACGATGCAACTCAGGACCACTACAACTTCGGTCCGAAGAGCGACCATTGGGCACTTTCAAGCGACCATTTGAGAATCAAGAACATCGAGCTCGGCTACTCATTCGCGCCTAACTCGAAGTTTATGAGAAGAGCAAGACTTTCAGGACTCCGCGTCTATATGAATGCAAACAACCTTCTCACTATGTTCGACAAGATGAAGGCATATGGTATCGACCCTGAGACCAAAGACAACATCGGAGGTTCGGAAGGTAACATTTCATACGTCTTCCCTCTTACCAGAACGACAAATGTCGGCGTTAACATTCAATTCTAAGGAGGAACAGATATGAATAGAATCAAAAATATAATATTGACACTTGCCATCCTTGCAGGATTCACATCTTGCGAACTGTTCCTTGAGATGCCGGAAGTAACCGGAAGCGTGTACAAGGAAGACGTTTTCTCAAACAGAAAGGATGCGGAAGGAATGCTCTGGAGAGCTTATCACAGAGCATTGCGCGACGGTCTGCCTGAAGGCTGGCAGATCAACCACGGTACCCTCGCAAGTTTCTCTGGCGAGATCAGCCGCGGTTACAGCTGGCACGCAGGCTACAACCTCGTGGTAAACGGCCCTAACCCTGCACCGGCAGACGGTTACCAGGGATTCCCTGCAGACTACGACGAGAACTGGGAAGTGATCCGAATCTGCTGGCTCGTGATCGCCAACATCGACCAGGTCCCTGAACTCAGCGCAGAGATGAAGGAATATATGAAAGGAGAAGCGTACGGCCTTATGGCCTACCGCTATATGGGTATGTTCTACCGTTGGGGCGGCGTTCCTATCGTAAGACAGGCGAACGAGATGACAGACGACATCAACTTCCCTAGAGCAACCGCACAGGAGACCCTCGACTACACTCTTGAGCTCATCCAGGAAGCATACAACAGACTTCCAGACCACTGGGTAGACATCGAGCCAGGCGACGGCGAGAAGTGGGTAGGACGTATCACAAAGGGTGCTGTACTTGCTATGAAGGCCCGCCTTCTCACATTCGCAGCACGTCCGCTCTTCAACTCCAACACCTCTTATATAGATGAGAACAACCTCAAGTTCAATGGTGACAAGCAGATCGTATGGCTTGGCGGATATGACGAGCAGCGCTACCGCGATGCTATCCAGGCACATCTCGACGTGCTTAACTGGGCATCACAGAACGGCAAGCACCTCATTTTTACAGCTGGAGAAGGCAACAGGAACACTTATGAGCAGGCAATAGACGACTACGGTCGCGGAGTTTCAGAACTCAACGGACCTGAGCTCATCCTTGCGTTCAAGATCGCCAGCTACCAGCAGGTGTACAATAATATGACAGAGGGTTACAACTGGTCAGCATATTGCGAGTCCGGCGAGCGTTCGCAGAGGGGTGTCCTCACCAACTTTGCAAGAGTCTATCGCGACAAGGACGGTGGAGAGATCGACTGGCCTAAGGTCGGTGAAGCTGCACCACGTCCTATCGATGATTTCTTTGCAAACATCGAGAAGATCGAGCCTCGCTTCCGAGTAGACATCTGTGTACCGGGACTGTACGGCCGCTCAAATGACGGAGACGCAAACTGGAACGAAGGAATGTGGTATATGGCCAGCCTTGCCACAAGCGAGGAGATCGCCGCAAGTATGGCAAGAGCAATCGAGGGCCGTGGAATCGGTGCCCCTACCAAGTTCTACTACAAGGCCGGAGCCAGAAGATGGCTTGAGTTCCCATTGTTCCGTCTTGCAGAGAACTACCTCCACCTTGCTGAGGCTTATAACGAAATCGGCGAAACAGACAACGCGCTCAGGTACCTCAACATCATCCGCAACAGAGCAGGTCTTCCTTCAGTGGATGAGAGAGACAAGGCGAAGCTCAGAGAACTCATCGTCCGCGAGAAGGCGCTTGAGTACTTCGAGGAGAACCACAGGTACTATGACCTCAAGCACTGGAAGCACCCTGAAATCGGCAACATTCTCGGTGGAGATATGACTGAGATTTCATTCCTGACAACAGACGGCAACACAAAGGCAGGTCTCGTGTCATACTGGGATGCTTATTCATACACAGCTTACTGGCATCCTAAATGGTTCCTTGAGCCTTTCCTCCAGGGCGAGGTGAACAAGGGTATCATCGTCCAGAATCCTGGTTATTAATAAACGATTCCAAAAGAAGTTACTATGAAGACATATAGAATAACAAGCCTGATTTTGGGGTTGACGGTTGCCGCCGCTTTCAATGCCGGCGCCCAGGATCTGAAGACAGGCGCTGACAGCCTCAAGGTTCCGGCAAATCTGATGGAGACATCAGCTATCAGAAACACCGCAGCAGTCTCGACTGTAAGCGGCGAGGAACTTTATGAGTCCGCAACACCAAATCTCACCAACACGCTTTCAGGCAAACTGCCGGGCCTCTTCATCGTCAAGGGAGACGGCACACCGGGATACGGCACTTCCAAGATGTTCATCCGCGGAATAGGTTCGTATGCCCAGTCGACAGACCTGAGCACCCTCAAGTACTATGTTGACGGTTTCGAGGTGAAGCCGGAATATATAGAGTTCCTCACTCCTGAGGAGATCAGCACAGTGTCTGTATTCAAGGATGCCGCAGCTCTTGCCACATTCGGTATGAACGGTGCAAACGGCGTTCTCTGGATCGAGACAAAGAGAGGAAATGCAGGCGCACCTGTGGTTTCATTCCAGACACGCACCGGCGTGCAGCAGCCTATCAACGTGGCGAAGCCGCTCGGATCGTATGAATATGCCTACTTCTACAACCAGGCAGTCAGCAACGACAACGGCAGAGTGTGGACTCCACAGTATGACAACGAGACCCTCAATGCGTACTGGTACGGCCAGGGCACTGATGTCAGCTGGTATGATGAGGTGTTCAAGAACAACGGAATGTACACTGACGGCGTTCTCTCTTTCAGAGGCGGCTCCGACCAGGTACGCTACAACGTGGTACTGGACTATGCAAACCAGCAGGGCCTGTTCAACGTGAAGAACACTGACCAGACATCAAATGCCACATATGCAAAGTATGGTGTCCGCACCAACTTCGATATGAACTTCGGCAAGGTGCTGACAGTGAAGATGGACATCGGCGGACGTCTTGAAGACAGGACACGTCCGAACTATGATATGTACACACTCACTCAGAACGTCCTGAACTACCCTTCGAACATCTATCCTATCTATGACGAGGCTTCGACTGACCCTATCAGCAAGTTCTCAGGTACTGCGGTCTATCCTGACAACCCTGTAGCTTCACTTACCGGTCTTGGCTGGACAACAAGCAGAACAAAGGTGCTCCAGGCCAACTTCAAGTTCATTGAAGACCTCGATTTCCTGCTTGACGGACTCTATCTCGAGGAAGGATTCTCATTCTACTCAAGAAGTATCGGTAACACAGGCAAGACACGCACCTATGCAAGATACATCAACGGCGTTGCCCAGACAGATGACCAGTCGACCTACATCAGGTCAAACGGTTACTGGACTTCAGGCAAGGAGCGTTGGATGCAAGGCAACGTGACACTCGGCTACGGCAACACATTCGGTCTGAATGCCGTAAACGCAGCCCTCAACGCCCATATTTCCGACTACACAGGAATGGGATCAGCGTTCTACAACTGGAAATACCATTTCATCAACTACAACGGAAAGGTGAATTACGCCTATGACAACCGCTATATCGCAGAACTCGCGTTCTCATATTTCGGAAGCGACGCGTATGCACCTGGCAACCGTTACGGATTCTTCCCAGCAGGTTCACTTGCGTGGGTCGTTTCCAACGAGTCATTCCTCAAGGACAGCGATGCAGTGAAGCTTCTCAAGGTAAGAGGTTCTGCCGGTCTTTCAGGCTCAACTGAGGCAAATGTTGCGATCAGCGGCTTCGAGACAAACGGACGCTACCTCTATCAGCAGTACTATGCAAACGGCGGCAGCTTCATCACCGGTCTGGGACCTTCATTCGGTGGCGGCGGAAGCGGTCTTGTACCTCTTTTCATCGCAAACCCTGACGTGACTGCAGAGAAGAGCCTCAAGCTCAATGCCGGTATCGATATGAACCTCTTCGACAAGCTCAGCATCACAGCTGACTACTTCATCGACAAGAGAAGCGGTATCCTTACCCTCGACAACACCCGTATGGATTACAACGGTACAAACGTATATTATTCGAACATCGGAAGAATGACCAACCAAGGTGTCGATGGAAACATCACATTCACCGACAAGATCGGCGATTTCAGCTACTCAGTGTTCGGAAATGCCGTTTATGCAAAGAACACCGTTGACTTTATGGGAGAGGTTCCACCGAAATATGCCTACAACGCAGCCACAGGCCGTCCTCTGGGAACACGAATGGGACTCACCTGCATCGGTTTCTACCAGGTGAACGACTTCAACCTCGACGGTTCACTCAAGAAGGACCTCCCTACTCCTCTTTTCGGAAGCGTACAGCCGGGAGACCTTAAATATATGGACTGGGACGGTGACGGCTATGTAGACGAGACCGACATCAGCGAAATCGGCGGACCTGGCTATCCTAAGCTTCAGTTCAGCGTAGGTGCAGACTTCGCATACAAGGGATTTGACTTCTCATTCCTCTTCACAGGAAGTGCCGGGGGTACTGTCAACCTCCTCGACTACTCAGCCTGGAAGCCGTTCCTCAACTATGGCAACGTCTTCGAGTGGGCAAGAGGCGCGTGGGCATATTACCCTGAGCAGAACATCGACACAAGAGAATATGCTACATTCCCTCGTCTTACAACCGGACAGAACGACAACAACTACCGTTCAAGCTCATTCTGGATCCGCAAGAACGACTACATCAGACTCCAGAACGTAGAAGTGGGCTACGACCTTGCAAACCTCAGGGCAGTGCGCAATGCAGGCATCACAAAGTGCCGTCTCTACATCAACGCACTCAACCTTCTCACATTCAGCAACCTGCTGAACGAATGCAAGATGGACCCAGAAACAGCTTACTACGGCTACCCAGCACTCAAGTCTGCAAATGTCGGAGTACAGATCAGTTTTTAACCGGTAAAATGCCAACATAATGAAAAGAAACATCAAAAATATCATTCTCATCTCTGCAGCAGCTTTGGCTTTCTGCGGATGTGAAGACTTTTTGGATACACGAATGGATGTGTTTGACACGATAGACAGGCTTGAGACCAGATCTGCGACCCTGACTAACTTTGCAAACGCATACTATGCTCCGATGCAGTACGGTTTCGAGACCATTGACGGTAACCTGTTCGCTGCAGCTTCTGACGAGGCTGTGCAGACAGCACCGGTGTCGGACGTATCATACTTCAACAGAGGACTCATCTCTCCTGATGTGAATCCTTTGGCGTACCTCTACAAGAACTACTATGAAGGTATCAGAGCCGCTCATTTCTTCATCGACTATGCAAAGGACGGAGAGGAGTTCCTCGCTCTGAACAGGGACACAACCACAATGTACAACCCTGACGGATCGATCTACAACACAAGTAATCCGAGAGCCTACAAGAGAGATGTGATCAACCTCAACTGGCAGAGAGCTGAAGCAAGAATCGCTGAGGCCTACTACTATGCAGAGCTCATCAAGATGTATGGAGGAGTTCCTATCATACAGGAGGCTGAAGGAGGCAACGGCCTTTATCAGCAGGCTACTTACGAAGAGGTTGTAGAGCACATAGTAAGACTTATCGACGAGAACAAGGACAAGGTCTGCCTCGACTGGCGTGTAATGCTCGACGAGACTCCGGAGAATAAGATCGCTGACGTCACAAACTGGAACTTCAGAGACAACACCGGACGCTTCGACAAGACCAGCGCCCTGGCCATCAAGGCCCGCGTCCTTCTCTATGCAGCCAGCCCACGTAACAACCCGGAGAACGATCCTGCAAAGTGGGAAAGAGCAGCTGAAGCGGCTAACGAACTCATCCAGACCCGCAAGGCCATCTTCGAGAAAGGATTCGGCTTCGGCGAGGGCGGCAGAGTGCCTCAGCCTTACACTATGCCTGTGAACAGGAAGTATGGAGACTACTTCATCAAGAACAACTCCACAAGCGACCTTGAGTCAATCTTCCTTATCCGCAAGGCAAACAGCAGCACACCTGAGCGTCTCAACTACCCTGTAGGAACACGTGGAGGAAACAGCGGCATCACTCCAAGCCACAACCTCGTGGATTCTTATGAATATATCGGAGCACAGACCGCCAATCCATATGTCAACCGCGACCCTCGTATGGCTGCTACCATCGTCTACAACGGATGCGAATGGAACGGCGTCACTGACTTCGACCAGTCTCCAGGCGGACAGTTCGACCAGAAGACAAACGGAGCCAGCAAGACAGGCTACTATCTCAGAAAGTTCCTTGCTCCTAACCTGAACCTCGTGGAAGGCGGAAGCACAGACCACCTCTGGCCGGTGTTCCGTTATGCAGAAGTGCTTCTGAACTATGCTGAGGCAATGAACGAGGCTTACGGTCCGGATGCAGACCCTAAGGGATACGGAATGACAGCCCGCCAGGCCCTCACTGAGGTCCGCAACAGCGCAAGTACTGCTCTTCCTGCAGTGACTGCAGCAGGCAAGGCTGACTTCAGAAAGGCTGTGAAGCACGAGCGCCGCGTGGAACTTGCATTTGAGGATCACCGCTACTGGGACCTTCTCCGCTGGCTTGATGCTGAAGACGTGCTGAACAAGCCTATCAAGGGTGCAGTTGTACGCCGCAACAACCTCGGAGGTTATCAGTACTCATTCACAAACGTTGAGAACAGAGTGTTCCACAAACGCAACTACTATCTGCCGTTCACCCGCAAGGAGGTAACCAACTCCAACGGAGCGATCACCCAGAATCCTGAATATAACTAAAATTAAAGGTAAAGAATATGACAATCTTTTCAAGAAAAAATCTTTTGTTCCTTGCTTTGGCCGCTATGGTTTCAATCCTTGCCGGCTGTGAGCCAAGTGACGCAAACAAGGATTATGGCTTTCCTAAGATATACATTCCTCAGGCCACTGTGACCGGAATGGATAACAGCTATCCTATCCCTAACGGACCTCTGGATCAGAACAAGACATATGTCTGCAATTTCGAAGACGGAAAGCTCAACATAGCCCTTGGAGTTGTGCGCGCAGGTGCTCTTGCCAAGGAAAAGGCGTTCAGCGTGGACCTGAAGGTTTGCGACAGCGAGACTGCAAGAAAGATCGCCGAGTACGACTCGAAGGATGTTCCTGCAGCAGAGCTCCCGGTAAACCTCTGCACCATCCCTGGCAAGATCAGCGTAAAGGAGGGTGAGAACACAGGTACCTGTTATGTGACTGTAGACCTCAAGACCCTCGCGGGACAGGCTTCTTCTATCGTGACAGATGGAAAGTACCAGCTTCTCGTCCTCGGTCTCGAGATTGCCAACCCTACAGAGTACGAACTTGCAGAAAGCAACACCAGCGTGGTGATCGTACTCGACCTCAACAGCTCAGAATGGGATGAAGCGCTTGCCAAGAACCTCCCTGAGGGCGGAGTAAGAACATTATTTCCAATACCAACTATTTAATAACCAACACAAACCTAATTTTTAAGTACAATGAAAAAGATTTTCAAACTTTTTGCGGCATTCGCAATGGCAGCTGCTATGTTTGCAGCTTGTGAGGACCCTGCTACACCAACCCCTCCAGGCCCAACTCCTCCAGGCCCAGAGACTGAGAAACCAGGTCAGGAGAAGCCGGCACTCAAGGCTGACTTCACATTCACAGTAGAGGCTCTCACTGTTAAGTTCACAAACGCATCTGAGGGTGCAGAGGCTTACCTCTGGAACTTCGGCGACGAGAACACTTCAACAGAGGCTTCTCCAGAGCACACTTACGACGCAGCAGGAACTTACACTGTAAAGCTTACAGTTCAGGATGCTGACGGTAATGCAAAGAGCGTAGAGAAGGACGTGACTGTTGCAGGTGCTGTGAAGGCTTACTTCTCAGCTACAGCTCAGACTGACCGCGCAGGTAAGTTCGGTAAGATCTTCACTTTCGACGCAACTGCTTCTGAGAACGCAGCTTCTATCGTTTGGGACTTCGGTGACGGCAGCGAGGCTTCTACTGAGTTCACTGTAAACCACGAGTTCCCTGAGTTCGACAAGACTTACACTGTAAAGGCTACAGTTACCGGCGCAGCTGGCGATACTGACGTATTCGAGACAACTGTAGAGGTTATCGGCTACAACGAGCTCCTCAAGGGTGGTTCAATGGAGGCTGACGACGCTGCTTTCTGGACAGTTAAGGAGTACTTTATGATGGCAGAGGACTGGTCAGGTGAGACTACTGATCCTCAGTTCGTACACGAGTTCGGTCACACAGCTACAGTTCCTGCAGGTGGCCAGGGCGGTTGCCTCAGACTCGGTGGTGAGAGCCAGTTTATGCAGTACTCATTCAAGTCTACTGTATACCAGGCAATCGAGGTTGTAGAAGGTGACAGAATCGAGATCTCAGCTCAGGTTAAGTGGGGTGAGAACACTGTTGACAACGGTCTTATGTGGTGGTGCATCGGCCAGGATGCTGAAGTTCTTGGAGAAGACGGTTCAGAGTCTACTATCCTCGAGCTCTTCAACTACTGGGCAGTAGGTTCACCACTCCCAGCTTGGGATGGCAACCTCCTCGGCGCAGGTCTCCCAGAGGGATGCGGTTACGGTGCATCTTCAACAACTGAGATCACTGAAGACGGTAAGGTAGTATGGACTGCTACATTCACAGGTACAGCATACTTCGGCTTCCAGCTCCGTTCAGTATGGGGTAACTACTGGGGTGCAGGCGTAGACTACTTCATCGATGAGGTAAGCGCTAAGATCGTCCTCTAATTCTAAAAAACTAAGGGGCGGGATGAGGGATTGTCCCGCCTCTTCCAACTAAACCACATAATTATGAGAAAAGTAATATTCACCCTTTGCGCGGCTCTGCTGATGGCGGCAGGTACTGCAAGCGCCCAATCTGTTGACACAGACAGATTTATGGACACTTTCATCGAGAACTTCAACAGCGACCGTCCGGAGTTCTTCAATTGCCACGGCACCTACAACTATCGTTATTTCCCTAATGTGCCGTCACTCTCTGAGAAAGGCTCGGATGTAATGGTAATGAGAATTGACCCGACTACAAAGGCCGGCGCAGGACGTGGTCCTGAAATCGGAACAAAGAAACTTACTCACTTCGGAACATACACAGCACGTATCAGAGTACCTGATGTCAAGAAGGTACAGCCGAACATCGGAGCTGTAGTAGGCTATTTCACCTACCGTATGGACAAGACCTTCGGTCTGAGCGAAATCGACTTCGAATGGCTCATCGCCGACCCTACCCTCATCTATGTAGGAACCTGGACAGGTCCGAACGCAAACCAGAGAGTCGGAAGAACCATCGATCTTGCCAAAGGTAAGATCCTCTATACAATCTACCGTTCTGACGCAGACGGCAACAGAAACCACAACATCACAGGCATCGGAAACCAGCCTGAGACCATCACAGCCATCCCGGACTATGACGCATCGAAGCGTTTCTACACCTATGGCTTTGACTGGCATCCTGACCGCCTCACCTGGTGGCTCGTTCACCCTACTACAAATGAAAAGATCATCCTCTGGGACTACCAGCCTGAGAGCTCAGCCCTGAACGGAGTGGAGGGCTTCGACGGTATTCCTAAGTCACCTACTACTTATCTCCTCAACTACTGGCACACAAACAACTGGCCTGTAGACACAAATCCTAAGTCAATCGAGGCTCCAGCTTATCCATATGCCCTCGAAATCGACTGGATGAAATACGAGCCATACGTAGAGGAAAGCCAGACTTGGATAACTGAGAACAACTGGCAGTAATCTCCAGATATTACGACTATGAAAAGCAGATTCGCTTTATTACTCATTGCCCTTGCCGTTGCATCCTGCGGCAAGGAGTATCCTACCCCTGCTCCAGCTCCGCCTCCTCCGCCTCTTCCTCCTGAACAAGAAAAACCGGACAGCGGAGAACAGGATGAAGAAGATGTGCTTGAAATCCCATTCAAGGATGTCATCCTTTATGGAGACTTCAGAGAAGATTTCAGCGAGAGTGCATCCTTCCTCAGATTTGCTCCGAAATCAAATGGAGGAGAGGATTTCCGTTACTATTCCGCACATCCTTCTCTTTCTGCAGCCAACACAAAGGTAATGATGATGCGCATAGACCCTGAAGACGGAGAAGGATGGGGAAAAGGTCCGCAGGTACTTACCAAGGACTACACCTTCTATGGCTCCTACTCCGCACGTATGAGAGTACCTGACATAAAGAAGGCTCAGAAGAATCTTGGTGCAGCTGCAGGAGTATATGTCTATGACGTCGATGAGAAATACGGACACAGCGAGATCGATTTCGAGCTGCGTGTGGCTGACCCTACCATAGTCTACCTGAGCGCTATAACCGGCACAGGAAAGGATCTTAACAGAATAAGCAGGACCATCAACCTTGCCAAGGGCACAATCATCGAAAGCTCAGAAGAAAGCTCCCCTGCCACAATCACCGCCATAAGTGATTTTGATGCTTCAAAGAAGTTCTACATCTATGGCTTCGACTGGACTCCGGAGAAGATCACCTGGTGGATAAGGAAGGACGAGAACACCGACAGGATAGTTCTTTGGGAGTACACCGGAAAGGAGCTTTTCGCAGGCACATATGCTCCTTCAGGCATACCGGTGCTCCCAGCACACTACACAACAAGCTTCTGGCACAGTACCTCAAGACTTGCTCAGGGGATGACTTCAGCCAAGGAAGCCCCTAAGTACCCGTTCGAGATGGAGATCGACTGGATGGCCTATGAGCCATTCGATGACCTGATCAACGAATGGAAAGAGAATGCTTCAAAATAACCCGACAACACCGCATAATTATGAGAAAGCACATATTGGTTAGTATATTTCTGCTGATGGCAGCAGGAGTCGTGAATGCCCAGCCTCCACAGCGTGGGAGAGCCAGGGAGGCTGCATTTCACGGGTCTTTCATCGAAAACTTCACCGAAGAGACATCTGATTTCTTCAACTATAACTACAGGCGCAACGCCTATGATTACCGCTATTATTCCGGACACTCGTCACTCTCGGAAGCCGGCACAGACGTTATGATGTACCGCATCGACCCGAACGACCCTGCAGGCGCAGGTAAAGGACCGGAGATCATCACAAAGGACTACACCTTCTACGGCACCTACTCGGCCAGAATCCGAGTGCCTAAGGTGCAGGGAGTACAGCCTAACGTAGGAGCGGTTGTAGGATATTTCACCTACAACATCGACCCTCAGTACGGTCAGAGCGAAATCGATATGGAATGGCTCATCGCCGACCCTGCAATCATATATGTAGGTACCTGGACAGGTGTCCGCCCTGCACACAACAGAGTAGGCAGAACCATCAACCTCAGGGAGGGCATCATCTACGAAACTTCCTACAGGGCTGAAACCACAAAGGAGGACAGGACACGCGAAATCACTGTCAGAGGCGACTTCAAGGGCAAGCAGAATATGCCGAAGAAGATCACTCCTATCGAGGATTATGACGCTTCCGAGAGATTCTATGTATATGGATGGGACTGGTATCCTGACAGAATCACCTGGTGGATCATCCATCCTGACACCAATGAGAAGATCATTCTGTGGGACTATGAAGGAAAGGTCGTATTCCCTGACCAGCCTGCCAAGACAGGTATCCCTATGGTACAGTCAAAGTACAGGCTCAACTTCTGGCACACCAACAACTGGCCTGTAGAGACCAACCCTAATTCGGTGGAGGCTCCTTTATATCCATACGAACTCGAAATCGACTGGATGGCCTACAAGCCTTTCGATGAACTGAATCCTCATCTTCAGAAGTAGCAGCCATCTTAAACCACAGACTATGAACATAAGACTGATAAGCATTGCTGCGGCAGCTGTCCTGGCTGCCGGCAGCCTTTGCGCGCAGGAGAACCCTGCCAATGAGAAGGCAAAGTACCACAAGGCCTTCACAGAGGACTTTGACAAGGAAGAGTCCAAATACTTCATCCAGAGAAGGGACAGAAGAGAGGAAGCAACCGACTTCCGCTACTTCCCTGCCAACGTGTCACTCTCTGAGAAAGGCACAGATGTTATGCTGTACAGGATAGACCCGGACGACCCGGCGGGAGCCGGCCGCGGCCCTGAGATCATATCCAAGCATTACACTTCCTATGGCACCTATTCTGCCAGAATCAGGATTCCTGATGTGACAAAGGTACAGCCGAATGTGGGAGCTGTCGTAGGTTATTTCACCTATAATATGGAAAAAGGCAAGAGTCTTAGCGAAATCGACTGGGAATGGCTCATCGCAGACCCTGAAATCGTCTACATCGGCACCTGGACAGGTCCTCGTGGCAATCTTCAGAGAATCGGCAGAACCATAAACCTTGCAGAGGGTAAGATTTACAGCACAATCTACCGCTCCGGCAAGGACGGCAACATCAACCACGACCTCACAGGCCTGCAGAACCAGCCGGAGACTGTCCCTGCAATCGAAGGTTTCAACGCTGCAGAAAGATTCTACACCTATGGTTTCGACTGGTATCCAGACCGTCTTGTGTGGTGGATACTCCATCCTGAAACAAACGAAAAGATCGTCCTGTGGGACTATCAGGGCTCGACTCCGGACTTCTCAGGTATTCCAGACAACCGCACCTATTACAGGCTTAACTTCTGGCACACCAACAACTGGCCGGTAGAGACCAACCCTCATTCAATCGAAAAACCGCTCTACCCTTATGAGGTGGAGGTCGATTGGATGTCATATGAACCGTTCGACATCAAGTAAAGACAACAACCAAGCATATGAGACGACATTCCATCCTGGCAGGATTGCTGTCCGCTGCATTCTGCCTTGCTGCCTGTTCACAGATAAGCCGGTTTGAAAACAAAGTTGCCTCTGAGAGCGAAGCCATATCCAGTGAATTCAAATTCAACGGCTACACCAATCACTGGCAGAACGTCTACCAGCAGCAGTACAGGTACGGCAACCTTTACAGAATCAACATCCCTGACCTTGAAAAGGAGATAGCGCAGTCCCGAATGGACATTGCCGCCAAGCTGGGACTGCCCGGCCTGAAGATGCAGGAGGGTTTCCTCAACGGACTCCTCCAGCAGGACCATTCAGTCCTGACCAGTCCTTCCGAGAAGGACATAAACAAGGCTCTCAAGTCATCTGACGCCTTGCTCATTCTGGCTGCTGAAGGTTCGGAAGCCGCAGGATTGTTCGAGAACAGAAGACCAAAGGCAAGCGACATCTCAGGTTATCAGTCCAAGGCCGAGGACTATGCAGCTTTGGATGCATTCATCCTCAGCAAGAGAAACAAGACTCTCTATATAGTAATAGGAAAAGACGAAGAGATCAGTCAGTTCCATATGCTTCTTGACAACGCTATGCAGGTTGCCCGCGACTATGACCTCGAACGCGGCTGGTTCGGCACAGCCACCAACATCCAGAGCGTGACCTGCACCCCAGGTACACCTATCGATGTGATGGGCAGAGGTATGAATGAGGGTAACTCCTGGTTTGTATTCAGCGGCGGCTACGAGACACACTCCGGCAGCAAGATAGCTGACTGGGTGAAGGAGACCGGACTGCCTGTGGTGACAGACCTCGGAGCCTCCCCTCTTTACGGCTGCGTGGACTGGGACGGATTCCAGAGCCAGCTTATGTCGGGAAGGGATTCCTGGTTCAGACTCAGAGAGCAGAAAGGAGGCTACCTCTTCAAGAGAGTAGGGCCTCCGAAGGGCGAGAGAGACTACTCGAACGATGACGACTACGACGGCTTCTTCGCTGACCCTGGTCACGAAAAGCAGATTAACACTGGAGACAAGCCTTTCGTCCTCACGACAGGCAACCTTCTCGGAGGAACAATGAACAGTATGGTGCTCTTCAACAGAAAGGGCGAAACCTTCAGCCGCGAGAAGATGTGGGAAGCCATTATGGACAGACGTTCAGTTGCTGTAGCGGAGAAAGGTCTGGTTATGGGTTCGGACTGCTTCCGCAATGCGACCTACATTATGATGCTCGACAAGGACTACCTTGAAAACTGCTTCGGCGACAGAGTCAATATGACAGCTGCGATAGAAGGAACCACCCTTCTGCTGGACATAACCAACACCTATGGACACAACATAGAAGGCACCCTGACCCTCAACCTTCCGCCACAAGTGGGCGCAGAGGGTCCTGCAGCAAGAAATATAAAGCTGGCAGCTAACAGCACCCGACGCATAAAGATAGAGCTCAATCCTTCAAAGGAAGCTATGGCAAGACTCAACGCCATAGGTATGACATTCGACTGGGGCTGTTCGTCAAAGAGCATAATGGCAAAGCTCGATATGCCTCCGGCAGTGTCAGCTCATCAGCTGCTTTACGGCTCGGCCGAAGGCACAACCGTGCCTGTGTCCGTATATAACCACATCGGCGGCGACGAAATCGAAGTCAGCGTCAGCATAGCACCGAAGGACGATCCTTCCCGTGAGGTGTTCGCGCAGACCAGCACAGTCAGCGTCAGCAAAGGCGGCTACCAGACGCTTGAGTACGACGTCAAGCTCCCTGCAGGCAGCTACACCGTCACTTCTGAGGCTATGGGAAGCACCACAGTGACCCAGCTTGGAATCGGAAGCGAGGAGGGCAATGTCACCCTGAAGGAAGTCGACCTCAACGACGACGGAGTGAACGAATATATAATGGAGAACGAGCACGTGAAGGTGACTCTGCTCACCACAGGTGCCAGGGTAATAGAATATATCGTCAAATCCCGCAACGACAACGTGTTCTTCAAACTGTGGCCTGACAAGCCGGAAGACGTGAACAGACCATACAGAGACTGGGCGTTCTGGCCTTTCGGAGGCTTCGAGGACTTCCTCGGCCAGGCAAGTATGGAGACTCACAAGGTCTACGAGGCTGAAGTGATAAAGAACGGAGGTTCTTACGCCGAAGTACGTATGAGGGGAGAGTATTACGGCAACACGATCGAAAAGACATTCACCCTCTACGGCGACACACCTCTGCTGGGCATACGCTTCGCCCTTGATATGGTCAACCCTGAACTTGACGTCCTCGGTCCTCAGCCTATCCTCGCCCTTGGCAAGGAACACGGTACAGAAGACAGGTTCATCATCCCTGAAATCGGTGGAAATCAGGAATATATAATGCGACCTAAGCAGATGTACGGCAAGATCCTGGACCTCAGGGAGGGCTGGAATGCAGGCTACGACACAAGGGAAGACATATCCTTTGTAGGAGCCTATCCTGTCCATCGTCCGTTCTATCTGCATATGTGGATGAACCTTGACACCAACCCTGACTCGCACTACCCTTACGTGGAACTCCAGCCGTGGGTTCCTCTCTACCACAACTCGACCTCATATTTCTCATATTATATGTGGGCAGACGGAGGCTCGTGGGAGAAGGGACTGGACGAACTCAGAAAAAGAAACCTCATAACCGAAAGATAACATATGAAATACATCTCATTCATTGCTGCTGCAGCGCTGATGCTGTCGGCGTGCAACCCACAGGCGAAGGTAAACGAAGAAGCTATGGGTCATAAGGTATATACCGTCTCTATGAACAAGATCTGCAAGGAATGGGACGGACAGTGGCAGGGTATCACAGTCGCATCCGACGGTAACTGCTACTTCTCGTCATCGACACATTCAAAGAGTCACGGAGCCGGATTCCACAAGTTCGACCCGAGGACCTACGAGCACACAATGCTCGCCGAGGATATGACATATGTATGCGGAGAGCAGGACACTCCTTCTCAGCAGGGCAAGATCCACAGCCCTATCGTGGAGTGTGACGGCTGGCTCTATTTCACCACCCATCTGTCCAACTACTGGAAGGAAGGCATAGAGAACTACACCGGTGCCCACGTGATCGGTTACGAGATGGCAACCGGACAGTTCAGGGACTATGGTATCGTAAAGCCAAGATATTCAGTATATTCAGCCATCGAGGTGGACCCTGTAAGAAAGAAACTCTATGTCTTTATGGTTCCTTTCCTGGATGAACTGTACGAATCTGACGGCTGCCACCTCTACAGCATCGATATGGTCACAGGCGAGAAGGAAGACCTCGGCCTTGTGGTCGAAGGACGCAAGGCAGCCAGCTTCTGGTTCTTCATCGACAACAACGGAAACGTATGGTTCACCCTCTGGAAGAGGAACTATGCCTATGCAAACGACCGCGGCAACCTCTACGTCTACAGACCTGAGACCGGTAAGATTGAGACCTATTTTGACGTTCTTCCAAAAGGCAGGCTCATCGACGGCACACCTGTGGACGAGTTCAACAACACCCAGAGATCGTGGACTTGGCTATCCCCTATGCCTGGACGCGAGAAGTGCTACTTCACTATGGGAGCACTCGGCGGCGGAGACGAGCGTCTTTGGATCTTCGATCCGAGCAAGGACATCGAGAGCGGAGAGGCCTTTGAGGAAGTTGCATATATAGGTTCGAACTACTTCCAGACCGCAGTCGGTGGCGACCGCCTCTATTTCATTCAGTATGAAGACCTTGACGATGAGAGGAAGCTCTTCTCGGAAGATGAGAGGGAGATCGACCCTGCAAGCGAGGCATATGTGGACAGGAAACTCCACCTCAGAAGCATATCTCTGGCAGAAGGAGCTGACCACAGCATAATTACAGACCACGGTCCGGTCATCGACCAGGACGGCCGCGCCGCACGAATGATTATGTCGATGTCAGCAGACGCTGAAGGTCGTGTCTATGCTTACGGAAGCTGGCACGTGAACTCGTTCAAGGAAGCCACACTCCAGTACCTCCTTTTCGAGTACCCTGGAGGAGACCTTTACAGACTTCTCAAGAGAGGAGAATTCTTTGCAGTGATAGATACTAATAAATAACACTATAATCTTATGAAATTCAACTTTATCAATCTCCTGGCCGTAGCAGCTCTTGCTGCAGGCTGCACAGAAGCAGTTGTGAGCCAGGACACGGACTTTACAATCACGGACGGTTGGAAGATCCAGTCTTCTGAAATCGTCGGGCTTGACGGTGAGGCTCTCTCTACCAAAGGAGCAGGCGAAGCTGCCTGGTACGAGACAACCGTTCCTTCGACAGTTCTTGGAACCCTTACAGAGCACGGCCTGTATGCAGATGCCTTCATAGGCACAAATTACGACAAGGTCATCGACCGTGACGACTTCAAGGAGCCTTGGTGGTATATCAATGAATTCGCTGTTCCTGCCCTGAAGGATGGCCAGCGCATATGCCTCGATTTCGAAGGAATATGCTACAGCGCAGAGGTGTGGCTCAACGGCACATTGGTAGCTTCACGCGAAGATATGACAGGTCCTTACCGTCAGTTCAGCTTTGACGTAACTGACCTTATCAAAGAGAATAACCTTATGGCAGTCAAGCTGTTCCGTGCAGAGGACGGCGACTTCAACATCGGTTTCGTAGACTGGAACCCTCGCGCTGCTGACGAGAGTATGGGTATATTCCGTCCGATCTGGGTACGCTACAGCGACGCCGTCTCACTTTACAACACTGCAGTGAAGACCAAGGTCGACACCAAGACTCTCAAGAGAGCGTGGCTGACTGTGGAGACTACCCTCAAGAATGCTTCAGACGCTCCTGTAGAGGGTGAACTCACCTACACAATGGAGGGCAAGACCTACAGACACCCTGTGACTGTGGGAGCCGGCGAAGAGAAGGTCATCACTGTAGGTTCGGACGATGCAGCAATGTTCGACGTGAAGAACCCACGCCTGTGGTGGTGCCACAACCTCGGAACCCCTGAGATGTACGCAATGGAAGTGTCTTTCAACGTGAACGGCAAGCAGTCTGACTCTGAAAACGTAGACTTCGGTATCCGCGAGATCGACACATATATGACAGAAGAGGGCCACAGAGGCTTCCTCCTCAACGGAAAGAAGGTTCTCATCAAGGGAGCGGGCTGGACAGATGACATATTCCTCCGCAACCCTGACGAAAGGAACGAGATCGAGCTTGACTATGTCAAGGATATGAATATGAACACCGTACGTTTCGAGAACGTGTGGGGAACATCACAGAACGTATATGACCTCTGCGACAAGAAGGGTCTCCTCGCCCTCGTGGGTTGGAGCTGCTTCTGGGAGTGGGAGGTATATTCAAGAACCCCTAACGACAAGTACGGCTGCATCAAGGAAGAAGATGATATGGAGATGATCGCCCAGTCTTGGCGCGACCAGATTCTCTGGCTCAGGAACCATCCTTCTATAATCGCCTGGTACTCAGGAAGTGATATGCTTCCAAGACCGGCCCTCGAGCAGAAGTACCTCGATATCCTCGAAGAGATCGATGACCGTCCTTATGTTGGCGCAGCAAAGGCTCTTGTCAGCGAGCTCACAGGTCCTACAGGTATGAAGATGGTAGGTCCTTATGACTATGAGGCTCCAGCATACTGGTACAGCAAAGAGGCACCGGGCGGCTCGTTCGGATTCAACACAGAGACCGGTATCGGAGCACAGATGCCTATGAAGGAGTCTATTATGAAGATGATTCCTGCCGACAAGCTCTGGCCTCTTGGAAAGGAGTATGACTACCACTGTACAACCGCAGGTGAGGCAATGCACTCGCTTGACGTACTCAAGGAAGTGGCAGAAAAGCGTTACGGACCGTCTGAGAACCTCGATGAGTTCCTCCTCAAGGCACACCACCTCGATTACGACGGCACAAGAGCTATGTTCGAAGGCTTCCGTGCAAGTGTACCACGCTCTACAGGACTCATCCAGTGGATGCTCAACTCGGCTTGGCCGTCACTCTACTGGCAGATGTACGACTGGTATCTCGTGCCTACAGCGGGTTACTATTCAGTCAAGAAGGCCTGCGAACCGCAGCAGCTCGTATATAACTATGTGGACAAGCACATCTATGCTGTAAACGACGAGGCTGAGTGCTTCGACCTCACAGCACACGCTGAATTATATAACCTTGCAGGCGAGCTTACAACCAAGGCCCAGTGCGACGCACATATGCACGCCGGCACTTCTACAAAGCTTTTCGAAATCCCTCAGTGCGAGGAAGTTTCATTTATGTTCCTCACCCTCAAGGATTCCAAGGGCAACGAGGTGGCGACCAACACATACTGTCTCTCACCAGTAGATGACATCCACGACTGGGACAACTACAACTGGATCCGTATCCGTCTGAAGCAGCACGCTGACTACAAGGCACTTAACGACCTTAAGAGCGCCGGTGTCGAGGCACACGCCGAGAGAGACGGAGACACTGTGAAGGTCACACTCACCAACAACTCTGAGGTGGTTGCCTTCTTCGTAAGAATGGCCCTTAAGGACGCAGCCGGCGAGCTCGTCACACCTGCATTCTGGAGCGACAACTTCATAAGCCTAAGACCAGGCGAAACCAGAACATACACCTGCAAGGCTGAAGGCGGAAGCAACGTCGAAATCAGCGGATGGAACGTAGAAAAGTCAACATTAACACTCTAATATTTATGAAACAGATATTCACAATACTTTCACTTGCGCTGGTCCTTATGTCCTGCAGCAAGGAAGTTACCAGAACAGACATCGGCATCATCCCACAGCCGGCTTCTGTAGAAATATATGAAGGTACATTCAACGCGGCAGGCGCCGCTTTTGAAGCTGACGCACTCTGCGAGACAGTGCTCAACGCTATCTCAACTTTCGAGAACAACCTCGTTGCCGCTTCCGGAGCAGCATCAGGCACCTCTGGCAGCAAGTTCGTATTCAAGGCAGACCAGAGCCTCGGTGAGGAAGAGTACACCATCGAGGTTTCAGCGAAGAAGGCTGTCGTGAAGGCGTCTGGCCTCAACGGATTTGTCTATGCTCTTGAGTCCATCAAGCAGCTTCTTCCTGCAGAGATCTACACCGGCACCCCATCAGCAGCAACCTGCTGGTGCCTCCCTTGCCTGAAGATCCAGGACGAGCCGAGATTCGGCTACAGAGGTATGCACCTTGACGTGTCCCGCCATTTCTTCGACGCAAATGAAGTGAAGAAATATATCGACATTATGGCGATCCACAAGCTCAACGTCCTCCACTGGCACCTCACTGACGACCAGGGCTGGAGACTTGAGATCAAGAAATATCCTCAGCTCACCGAGCACGGAGCGATCAGAAAGCAGACCATCATCGGCCACGGCCGCGACAGAAAGGGTTATGACAACACTCCTTACGGAGAAGGATTCTATTACACCCAGGACCAGGTGAAGGAAATCATCGACTATGCCGCTGCAAAGGGTATCGAGATCATCCCTGAGATTGACCTTCCTGGTCATATGCTCGCAGCCCTTGCCTGCTTCCCTGAACTCGGATGTACAGGCGGCCCTTATGACGTATGGGGCAGATGGGGTATCGCTGATGACGTTCTCTGCGTAGGTAAGGAAGAGACAATGAAGTTCCTTGAGGACGTTCTTGCAGAAGTTGCTGACCTCTTCCCTTCTGAATATGTACACATCGGAGGTGACGAGTGCCCTAAGGTACGTTGGGAGACTTGTCCTCACTGCCAGGCTAAGATTGCTGAGCTCGGATTCAAGGACGATGACAAGCACAAGGCAGAGCACTACCTCCAGAGCTATGTAACCAACAGAATGGAGCAGTTCCTCAGCACAAAGGGCAAGAAGATCATCGGATGGGACGAGATCCTCGAAGGTGAGATCGCTCCTAATGCAACCGTTATGTCCTGGAGAGGCGTTGAAGGCGGTCTTGAGGCTGTGCGTATGGGCCACGACGCGATTATGGTTCCATATACCCACCTCTACCTCGACTACTATCAGTCAAAGGACAAGGAGAACGAGCCGCTCGCAATCGGTGGTTATGTCCCTGTAGAACTCGTCTACTCATTCGAGCCGTTCACAGAAGATATGACAGATGAAGAGAAGAGCCACATCCTCGGCATCCAGGCAAACCTCTGGACAGAGTACATCCCTACAGACGCACAGCTGGAGTATATGCTCCTTCCACGTCTTTCAGCACTCAGCGAAATCCAGTGGTGCGAACCTGAAAACAAGGATTACGAGAGATTCCTCGGCAATATGGAGTCAATGAGGAAGATCTACGACATCCTCGGATACAACTATGCAAAACACATATTCTCCAAATAGGTTAGTTGGTTAATGTGGGCAGGACCATATGGGCCCTGCAGCGAGGGTGGCTCAGTGTAGCCACCCTTTTTGTGTAACTAGAGAGCAGAAAATGCGGGCCCAGTCCTTAAAAAGGAGCCTCTGCAAGGACTGGAGGCAGAAATAGCGGGACCAGTCCTTAAAAAGGGGCATCTGCAAGGACTAGAGGCAGATGATGCAGGCCTAGTCCTTAAAAAGGGGCATCTGCAAGGACTAGAGGCAGATAATGCACACCTAGTCCTTAAAAAGGAGCCTCTGCAAGGACTGGAGGCAGAAAGAGCGAGACCAGTCCTTAAAAAGGGGGCTCTGCAAGGACTGGAGGCAGATAATGCG
>JAFZED010000074.1 GCA_017560825.1 Bacteroidales bacterium
CTGGCCCGGCTCACGGCTCACCTTGTCTGAGTTCTCCACCAAATACTTGGCGCTGAGGGCCTGGATTGCAAATGACATATCCATAATCTCTGCCGGATGGCCGTCGCCTGCCGCGAGGTTTACGAGGCGGCCTTCTGCGATGATATATATTCTTTTACCGTTTTCGAGGGTATATCCGACGATGTTCTTGCGTGCCGGCTTCACTTCCTTTGCGATCGCCTTGAGGCCTGCTACGTCCACCTCGCAGTCGAAGTGACCTGCGTTGCAGCAGATTGCTCCGTCCTTCATCTTGAGGAAATGGTCCTTTGTGATGACGCCGTCGCAGCCAGTCACTGTCACGAAAATGTCACCGACCTGCGCTGCCTGCTCCATCTTCATCACCTTGAAGCCGTCCATTACTGCCTCCATAGCCTTGATAGGGTCAACCTCTGTCACGATCACTTCCGCACCGAGGCCCTTTGCGCGCATTGCCACGCCCTTTCCGCACCAGCCGTAACCGGCTACAACGACATTCTTGCCGGCAACAATAAGGTTTGTCGTGCGGTTGATTCCGTCCCACACAGACTGACCTGTGCCGTAACGGTTGTCGAAGAGGTGCTTGCAGTCTGCATTGTTGACAAGCATCATAGGGAATCTGAGAGCCTTGGCCTTGTTCAGCTGGACGAGACGGAGAATGCCTGTAGTTGTCTCCTCACAGCCTCCGATCACATTCGGAATGAGGTCTGTGTACTCTGTGTGCATAAGGTTCACCAGGTCGCCGCCATCATCGATGATGATGTTCGGTCCCACTTCGAGTACTCTGCGGATGTGCTCCTCGTACTCCTGAGGAGTCGCATCGTACCACGCATATACATTAAGGCCGGCCTGTACAAGAGCAGCTGCCACGTCGTCCTGAGTAGAAAGAGGGTTGCTTCCTGTCACGTACATTTCTGCTCCACCTGCAGCGAGCACTTCACAAAGGTAGGCTGTCTTCGCCTCAAGGTGTACTGAAAGAGCCACTTTAAGTCCCTTGAACGGGAGTGTGCTGCGGAACTCTTCTTCGAGACCATTGAGAAGAGGCATATGATGTTTTACCCAATCGATTTTCAGTCTGCCGTCCTGCCAGAGCTGAGGATTTCTGATTTCGCTTGCCATATGTTTATTCTTTTTTCCTTAAAAACGGTGCAAAGATAGCTTATTTTTGACCACAAAAAACGTTATTTTGCCACAATGGCCGTCATTTGACCAAAACTTTCACAAATCATTTGGCGTTTTAAAAGGGGTTAGGTACTTTTGCCGGAGTTAACACGAATTCATTATGGGAATGCTTACAGGTAAAGTCGCTCTCGTAACAGGTGCCACAAGAGGCATCGGAAGAGCAATCGCATTGAAGTATGCATCAGAAGGAGCTGATGTGGCTTTCACTTACAGGTCCCAGCACGAGGCTGCTGAAAGTCTTGTCAAAGAGATCGAGGCACTCGGGGTCAAGGCCAAAGGGTTTGCATCCGACGCTGCGGACTATGAAGGTGCGCACGAGATCGTGTCACAGGTGCACAAGGAGTTCGGACGCATTGACATCCTTGTAAACAATGCCGGCATTACCAGAGACGGACTGATGATGAGGATGGATGAGGCGCAGTGGGACAGTGTTATTGACACCAATTTGAAGTCAGCATTCAATTTCATCCACGCCTGCACACCGATAATGGCGCGCCAGAGAGGGGGAAGCATTATAAGTATGTCATCCGTAGTGGGAATTTCAGGCAACGCCGGACAGTGCAACTACTCTGCTTCGAAGGCCGGACTGATAGGACTGACCAAGTCCATCGCCAAAGAGATGGGATCGCGTGGAATCCGTGCGAACTGCATTGCACCGGGATTCATCGCAACCGATATGACCGGAGCACTTTCCGAGGAAGTCCGCAAGGAGTGGGAGAAGCAGATTCCTCTCAGAAGAGGCGGCACACCGGAAGACGTAGCCAATGTGGCTGTCTTCCTCGCCAGCGAGCTTTCGGCTTATGTCACAGGCCAGGTCATCAGTTGCTGTGGCGGAATGAACTGCTAAGGCTGGGCTAGGTTGACGGGCTGGCAGGGCCGACCGACTTGACACACACATCACAATCTTATATAAAACCTAAACCAAACCACGGCGGATCGGGTTCTCCGGTCCGTCGTTTTCTTTTTCTTTAAGAAATTTCTCTTTCTTTAAAAGATTGCTTTTTCTTTAACGAAGTTTTTCTCTTTTTTAAACAATGTCTGGGGAATTCTGGCTTTCTTGCCGGAATGAAAGAGATGCTTACTTTATTTGCGGAATGGGCGCGGGGGTGCTGGAAGGTTTGCTGGAAAGCTTTGAAGGTCTTCTTGGTTGCTTTGAAGGCGCTCTTGAGGGCTTTGAAGGTCTTCTTGCAGGCTGCCGTTGATCTTCTGCTGCCGCGCACCTGCATAGTCTGTGGGTGCAGACTGAACCTGCAGGAAAGACATCTTTGTCTTCACTGCCTTATGGAGATGCCGCTGACATATTTCTGGCAACAGCCGCATAATCCTATGGCCGACAGATTCAATGACCTTATGCAGAAAGACATCGGTGAGCGGAAGGAAGTCTATGCCTATGCGGCGGCACTTTTCGTATATCGTGGAGATGCGCCGTTCAAGAAAATACCCTACCATATAAAATATCAGGGAGACATCTCTGCCGGAAGGTACTTCGGTGAGATGCTGGGGCGCAAGCTAGTGAGCTGTCCCCACTTCAAAGATGTGGGCATCATAATCCCTGTCCCCCTGCACAGGCTGCGTCTGCTGAAACGCGGCTACAACCAGGCAGAGGTCATAGCTGAAGGTCTGGCCTCAGCAATGGGTGCGCCCGTAAGGACAGACCTGCTGGTCCGCAGGAAAAAGACAGCCACTCAGACCAGACTCAATCTGGAAGAAAAGGCCGCAAATGTCAAGGGAGCATTTGAGGCCGTCGCTGATCAGGTACAAGCCCTGATGGAAGTGGAGAGTGAAGCTGGGGCTGTGACACACGTACTGCTCGTGGACGACGTTTTTACTACCGGCTCAACAGCCCTGGCCTGTTATATTGCCCTAAGGGCAGTATTACCACCAGATGTGCGCATCAGTGTTGCAACATTGGGGGCTGTAGGGCGAGCATAATCATCCACGGCTTGACCGGGGATCCAAACAGTCTCCTGTCCACCCAAAGGGCTCTTTTGGTGGACAGGACGCTCAAAATGATACTTCTGTCCACAAAACAGGTGGTCCTGGTGGACAGAAATGGTAATATTAAACGAATGTATATATGAAGAAGGATTTTAGTGCTCTGACATTCTCCGAGAAGGAAAGAATTTGCGAAAGCATATTTTTCAACAATGGACCATACTGGCATTTATACACAGATGGTACTAAAATGCAGAATCTATTCTGCAATCAAGAAGAATTTAGAACTGGTATGTGGAGTCTGGCCACATCACTGTACTTATGTAAAAGGGTACGTGGTCTTACTTTTGAACTGATGACCAATCATATCCATCTTATTGTAGCTGGGCAAAAGGAAGAATGCATCAGAGTCTTTGAGTTATTTAATGCTCGGCTCAAGAACATCTTTGCCAAAACAGACAAAAAAATTGATTGGAGCCAATTCAAAATGGAGATTCTGCCTATTGAAAGTCTTCAAGCCCTACGTAACGAAATCATCTACGCCAACCGCAACGCTTTTGTTGCCAATCCGGCATATACTCCTAATTCATATCCCTGGGGAGGAGGTTGCGCATATTTCTGCCCTTGGCTTCAACATCTGAACACCTCACCCTTGGGAAAACTCAAAATCAAGATTCAAAGGAGTCTGCTTCACACAAGAGATGTCTTGGCGTTTTCTGACCTGCTCGAGGTCGGCTCACTGCCCTTCATCCCATCTTTCTGCGACATCAAACTCGGAGAAAGTATGTTCAGAGACGCCAGAAGCTATTTCAATTCACTCACGCGCAATGCAGAAGCATTCAGCCAGATAGCCTCCAGACTAAAAGACACTATCTTCCTCACTGACGAGGAACTCTACTCAGTAATATGCTCGCACATCAGCAAAGAGTACTCTGTCAAGACCCCTTCGCAGCTAAGTGCACAGCAAAAGGTCGACACCGCCCGCTATATGCACTTTGGCTACAACGCCTCCAATCAGCAGCTCAGAAGAATGCTCCGCCTCGACCTGGCAATTCTGGAAGAGCTCTTTCCGTAAAATATTGTAACAAACCATAGATTCATCCGTCATATATGTAAAAACATCTATGAAGTCTATTTGGAAAATTATCAGAATTGCGCTCGTTGCTGTTGGGGTGATAGTCCTGGCGGCAGTTGTAAAGCTTGGATTGTCGGGATATGAGTTACAGGTGTCCGGAATCAAGAATCAAGTCATCGAAATAAGATTTGACAGGACAAACAAGGTTCGATATGGCGAAATGGTAAAATTGCTCCGCGAAGCAGGACGCTACAAGGCAGATACAGCAGAGGTCAAAATCAATCATATACCTTACGCTGAAAGAGCCGAAGAAATCAGGGAATATTTCTGCCTTGACACTCTATATGATGCCTGTGCTTCAACGTGGGAAAAGACATTAGCGATAGGTAAATTTGTGGCCTCTAACATTCCACACGACAACCAGAAGGAGTATCCGGAATATGTAAATGCAATCGGACTTTGGGAATATACTAAAACCGTCGCCCCTGCATTCAATTGTCGCCTGCATAGCATTCTTACCTATGAATTATTGACTGCCGCAGGAATCAAGGCAAGATACATCACCTGTCTGCCATATGACAGGAATGACAACGATTGCCACGTTGTAAATGAGGTATGGCTGCCAGAAACAGGGAAATGGGTGATGATCGACACAGATATGAGACGTTATATAACTGACAAGAAGGGGAATCTGTTATCTCTTGCCGAGATTCGCGAACATTTTATCAATGATAAGAAAATCGTCGTGTATTACGATTTTGAAAACCCAAGTTCAAGGATATCATACTACTACGCCTATATGGCTAAAAACACATATTGGTTCTGCCGCTGGGGCGACCTCGGATTTTATCAGGAAGATTACAAGACCTTCCCTGAATCAAAGCTAAGGAGCAGATATTATGCTCTTGTTCCGGAAGGCTTTGAAACATTCAGCGGCCGAGAAATCACCACCAATGACTCCGAGCAATTCTGGAGATGATAGTGCCAGCGGTAGAGTGAGCTGTTATTTTGAAATCTATTTCAGGACGATCTTGTCCTTCGGAACGAAGTAGTACTTGACCACGTCTTTGGCAGACTGCTGGTCTGCTGCTATGACTTTGTCAGCCCTCTTGAGAGCCCTGCGCAGGCGATGATGCTTCAGATGAAGCCTCAGCCATCCGTAACCGTGGTTTCTGTCACTGATGAAACTAAGGTCGCCTACCTCGACGACCCTCTTGCCGGACTTCTTGTCTTTGTACTTCTTCATAGACGCAAAATTACTAAAAAGATTCTCACAATTCCCGTTTTTTACATTATCTTTGCACCCGCATCATCGCTCTGGTGGTGGAATAGGTAGACACGCGGGACTTTAATCGGCAGAAGAAACTGCCTTACAGAGTGCCTCAAAGGAAACTTTGAGAGTAGAACTCCCCTAACAAACGGAAACCTCGCTTGCAGAAATGCAGGCTTTGGCGACGGCTCACTAAATTCAGCTCAGGCTGATAAATGGCGTAGAGACTATACAGGGAGGGCCTAAACGCAAAGGCATATGTGTACGCACAGCCAGCGCACGGTCAAGAAATAGTCCAGACTACAACGGCTTAGCATTAAGGATGAAGCCGGCTTGTGTAAAAGCAAGAGTAGCAAGAAAATCCCGTGGACAGAAATGTCCGTACGGGTTCGATTCCCGTCCGGAGCACGCAAGCCCCTCTTGGAAGAAGTTCCCGGAGGGGTTTTTGTGTTGGGCAGCAGAATGGCACAAACGACAACCATCTTTGCATAAAAGGGCTCACCGGGAAAAGTATGTGTCTAGGCATAGATATTCGTCAATCTGAACAGGAAGTATTTAACATCTGACACACCTCTGAGTTGTGCTCTGAATGACTTTATCTTCGCATTGAAGGATTCTGCAGAAGCATTTGTAGATCTATTGTTGAAGAAGTTCAGTATCTGGTCATAGTTTGCCTGTATAGTCTCTGCAATGGTTTTAAAGGATTCGTATCCGGCTTTTTCAACATCGTTATACCATAGAGCTAGCTTAGGCAAAGCTGTACCTTTTGTCTTGGATTTAGCATATATCATCCTGAGGCGGTGAGTTAGGTTGTATGCAGTCTCTATGTCCGGATAATGATCGAACAATATCTTAGCTCTGATTTTCTGCGACTTTGTCCACTTCTCAGCTGATTTAAAAAGCAGGTATCGACTCCTGGCAAGTAGTTGCTTACGGGTGTCTCCATTCTCAAACACTTCAGGTTCATAGTCTTTACCGGTCGCCTTGGCTTCTGCTTTCTTTCTATTCTCCTCATCAAGAGTATCCCAGCGAAAGCGTATACGAAGTTCCTGAAGAGCATCAAGCGCGAGCTTCTGGACATGGAAGCGGTCAGCAACAAGAGTTGCATTTGGGAAAGAGAATCGAGCAGCCTTGCGCATAGTCGGAGACAGGTCCATTGTTATCTCTTCAACTTGTTCGCGAAGCTCTAATGGTATGAGCCAGAGTATCTCAGCAATATCCCAAGCCTTTGTCCCTGAAATGATTGCCACTATCGCACCCTTTCCTCCGTGGGCGTCCTTGTTGGTCACGATTGTGTATAGTTCTCCGTCACTAAGGCTAGTCTCATCAATGCTAAGGCGCGGACCAATATTCTCAGGGAATATGAGATACCGTTCTGCATGAGTTCCCTCTTGGGCCTCCCAATCACGATAGCCACTTAGATGGTCTTTATATTGGCGCTCCAGTTGGTCTCCATTGACATGGTAGAATTTCTCAAGACTCTTGGCACTGATCGGGAATTGATCCAAATACCTCTTTTAAAAAAGCGGCAAACTCTTTCGAGTGCCGTGTGCCTTTTGCGGTCAGTTCGTAGGTATTGCCGACGCTCTTGCCGGTGGTGCGGTCTATCCATCTGCGACGCTTTACATTCAGCGTTACACGACGGTCACGAAGAGGAAAGTCGTTAATGCGAGCAGCTTCATAGAAGCCATTCTTCTCGTACTCATGACCAGGAAGAGGGTTCTGGAGAATGTCACGTTCCTCTAAATGGAATACGACATCTGTAGGTGTTTCGGTGATATGTACTAATGAAAAATGGTCCAATAGTTCCGATGGGAACATTAGTTTTGCCAACGATAGCATCAACTCTTCCTGCTTCATAATAAATAAGGTATCTCTGGTTTTGAATACAAAGATACCTTAAGATTATTCAATCACAAACACAGGGTTTTCCCGGTGATCC
>JAFZED010000075.1 GCA_017560825.1 Bacteroidales bacterium
CTCGTTCTTCTCCTCGGTCGGTTTGACCGGCTTGCCGGATTTGCCTGCGGTACGTGCCGGAGGCATCGTCTGAGGAACATATCGTCCTGAAGCCAACTGAACAAACTGTCCAGGCTGGGCATCCTGCTCGTCAGCCCTCCTGTACTTCTGCTTTGCTTTATAGAAGCTCCAGAACGGTATTCCGAGTTCTTCCAGACGCTTCTTGTGCGAGATCTTATGCTCTGCACAGTACTCCTCGATCGAGAGGATTTCTTCACGTGTCATCATAAGCTTTCCTATTTTATGCAAAAGTAGCGAGCATCGCTGCCCGCCACAATATGCATTTTATCGGATGCTTACTTTTATAGAGGAAATGGTAGTACAAAAAAAGAGGTCGGCAAATGCCGACCTCTGATTTTGTATTAGGATGGAATTACTCCATTACAACTGATACCTGGAAGTGTACGTTATGTGCAACATATGCAGCATCCTCCTGTGAACCATCAGGACGAGCGCAGATGCGGCTCTTCATAACAGCTGTGAAGTCAGCCTTGTACTCCTTAACTACAGAGTCGTCACCGTAGATAGTGAGAACACCTGTTTCAGCATTGTAATCATACTTGTTAGAGTTGATAGTTACAACGCCTTCCTCAGTCTCGTAGTAAACGCCTCTTGGACCGAGAACAACCTCTACGATCTTTTCGCCCTGAGCACCATAGATCTTCTGAGCATAAGCAGAAGCCTCAGCGAGAGTAGCTGCAGATGTATCAAGGAGGTTAGCCTTAGCAGGCTCGATTACACTTGTAAGTACGAGGTTCTCAAATACATCTACATATGTATTCTTACGGTGCTCGCGCTTAGCAGAGATATTTGAACCAGTAAGTGTAAGAGGATCGATTGTAACGAGATCAAGTGGCATAGTCTCACCAAGCTTGTAACCGTTAACATAGAGAGTTGCCTTAACAGCTACCTCAAGACCTCTGTACTCAGCCCAATCAAGGATGCTACCAGCCTCAAGATAATGGAATGTTGCTGCGCCTTCCTTCTCGTAAACGTTTGCTGATGTTCTGCTGAGGACAACCTCTTTAACTGGAGATACAACCTCGAAATCAACATAGTAGTAGTGATCACTTACAGTCTTACCATTTACATTGAAGTACTTAGCAAGGTCAGACTTAACGATATTGTAACGATCAGCGATCTCACCCTCTGCGATTACATATGGAGTCTTAGCATCGAAGTGTACGTAGTCCTCTGAGTAGAGAAGCTCTACCTGTGGGATTACTGCATTACCCTTGATTGTGAAGTTAACTGGAACACCATAGCAAGTGTTAGCTGTGAATGTAATTACATTAGGCTCGTCAACCTTGATAGTGATGTCGCCAGCCATTGCCTTCTCAACATCGAGGAATGCCTGTACTCTCTCCTTAGTGAATGTAGTGATACCAAGTGCAGCAGCACCATTAACCTTCTGGCTTGAGTAGAAGAGATCCTGCTCTGTGAAGCTTACCCACTCGTTAGTCCAGTAGTTATCAGCAGACTTAGCATCCTCATAGCCGAAGTACTTCTGCATTTCCTTGAATGCTACCTTGTAAAGATTATCAGCTGATGCGAAGAAGTAAGGCTGACCACCTTCGAGTGCGAACTCAACCTCTACCTCAGGGATATTAATCTCAGCTGGCATACCAACGAGGTTAACAACCATTGTGAGAGTATAGTCAACGTGCTCCTTATCATTTACTGTAGTAATAACTACCTTGTAAGTGTTGTTCCAGCCATACTTGCCACCGAAGAGTACGATATCAGCCTTACCAGCCTGATCAAGACCCTGTACATAGAATGGAAGAGTTTCTGTTGCCTTCCACTCACCCTCAACCATCTCATAGATCTCGAATGCATCCTGAGTTGTACCTGTAAGGATAGAGTTAAGGTTAACAACTGGACCACCAACTGCTGTATAAGCTACACCTGGAAGAACATAGTCATTTGCACGATTAAGCTCCTTAGCAACTGTCCAAGTGTCAGTAACCTCCATGTCAACTGCTACCTGAGCATTTGAAAGAACGAATGCATAAGTAAGAGTGCAAAGTGAATTACCGCAAGTAAGGTCATACTTAACAGTTGACTGCTTGCCTACATTGTCAAAGCTTACGCCTTCCTTAACTGTATAAGTGAAATCATAAACTGGATTACCACCCATGATGTTGAAGTACTGGTCGATGTGGATAGGACCTTCCTTAACATCGATGGTACCATCGTGGCTGTACTTGTTCTCAGTATCAACAAGAGTGATATCTGTATCGATAGTTACATCATAACCGAACTCGTTGATCATATAATCAACATCGAAGAAAGAAGCAGGCTCAGTCTGCTGAACAGGGAGGAATACTACCTCTGGGCAGTAAGCTGTCTTAGCAGTCTTGCTGTCGTTGCAAACCATCTTGTAAGAGATAACCTCATTAGCAGTAGCAAGCTTCTCAAACTCTGGTACGTAAAGAGCCATCACGAACTCAGCACCCTGCTCAGCAGGAACGAGGTTAGTGAACTCAGTTGTACGTGTGTTAGTCTCATCGTCAAATACGAGAGCTGCGCTATAGATGCCTTCCTCTGGGTTAGTGTAGAAGTCATTAACGAAGTTCTTAGCGATAACAGAAACGATGATGTACTCACCCTCAGCTACAACGTCTACGATCTCAAGGTCAGCAGCCTCACCACGAGTCTGAACACCCTTAACAACGAAGTCGAGAACCTCTGGAGTCTCAGCGATAGACTCAGCTACCTTCACAGCATTCTCAGCCTTAACGAGATACTTGAGATCTGAAGACTTAGCAAGAATAGTAGGGTAAGCCATAGTACCTCTCTCAGAAACAACAGTAGCCCAGTCGAGAGTAGCCTTATGATCTGAATACTCAGGAACATATACGAGGCTCTGAACGCGGAGGTCGAGAGTATTGTACTTAGCATAAAGCTCAGCGATCATAGATGCATGCTCCTCGAGAGTAGCCTCTACTGCAGTAAGTCTGTCAGCAAGACCGTCGATCTCTGCACCGAGAGTTTCCTTTACATCCTCGATTGCCTCAGCAAGCTCAGTCTTAGCAGCGTTAAGCTCAGTCTCAAGAGCTGCGAGCTCAGCTGTCATCTCATTCTTGAAGTCATCAACATAAATCTGAAGAGCGTCGATCTTCTTGTTGATTTCCTCATCAGCAGTAAGAAGCTGTGAAATCTTGTCATCAAGCTCCTTCTTGTTGTTTGTGATAAGTGCGAGAGCAGCCTCAACGTCAGCAGCGTGAACAGCCTCAAGCTCAGTTACCTTTGCGAGGAGAGCCTCAACCTGCTCCTTAGTGTACGCGATAGCGTTTGCCTCAGCCTGAGCAGCTGCAGCCTTAGCATCCTTTGCCTCAGCCATAGCGTCATCTGCAGCCTTCTGTGCAGCAGCAAGACGAGTATCAAGGTTAGCGAGCTCGCCCTTGATTGCCTGGATTGCAGCTGCATTCTCTGTAGTCTGTGCCTTTACGTCCTCGATTTCACCGACAACGTCATTACAAGCCACAAACGTGCTTACTGAAAATGCCATTGCGGCCATCAGCATAAATGCACTGAAAAATTTTTTCATAATGAGTTTGAAATTTAATGTGATTGTTAATAAATATTGTAGTATATCTGATTACTCAAGTGTGCACATTACGACACGGTTCTTAGCATTCTCAGCGAATGGCTGTACAGTGTCACCCTTATATGCAGTCATGATTCTTGACTCCTCCACTCCGAGCTTAACGAGACGATCCTTAACTACCTTTGCACGAGCAGCAGAAAGCTTCTCATTGCCCTTAGGAGTACCAGTCTCTCTGTCGGCGTAACCTACGAGTGATACATTGAAGTCTGGATTCGCCTTCATCCACTCAGCAAGCTTAACGAGCTTAGCGTCCTCAGCCTTGCGGATATAAGTAGAACCGATGGTGAAGAATACGTTGTCTGAATTCTCAGCAGCCTTTGCAGCACGCTCAGCGGCAGCCTTCTCAGCAGCGAGTCTCTCAGCCTCAGCCTTCTCTCTTGCAGCCTTCTCAGCAGCAGCCTTCTCAGCGGCAGCCTTCTCAGCAGCGAGTCTCTCAGCCTCTGCTCTTGCAGCAGCCTCAGCAGCAGCGGCAGCAGCAGCCTCAGCAGCAACCTTCTCAGCATATGCTACAGAAGGACGAGTATTCTTTCCGAAACGGAATGAAAGGCCGGCGAGTACATTGAACTGCCAGTCTACATTTTCAGCCTTCTTTGAATTGAACTTGTCAGAAAGGATGTTTGTATTTCCTTCGATACCGAGGCTTACGCACTCACCAAGACGGAAATCGATTCCGAGACCGGCGCGTCCTACAGGAGCGAAGACCTTGCTGTCCCAGTAGTACTCGAGCTGATCCTTGTATGGAGCAGCCTGCTCGTTATTGAATCCGTAGCCAGCACCTACTCCGGCGAGGATGTATGGGCTAACCACTCTCTTGTGATTAAAGCCACCGAAAACACCAGCGAGGTCGAGGATGTAGTCTGCATTCAGCTGTGCGAACTGGTATGCATATCCCTGATATCCCTCTGGAAGAAGAGCTGCGCCCTTGCCCTGCCAGCCACCGAAGCCGAAGCGTACGCCCATTGCATGGTGGAAGCGATAAGTAGCAGAAAGCTGTGCAGCTGGTGAAAGAAGAGTCGAGAACTCGCTCTCACCGCGCGTATGCGCTACACCACCCTGAACATTAAGGCTCCAGTGCGGGCGGAACTCGAGAGTCTCGTCTGTCTTGCTCTGCTGAGCAGAAGCAACGCCGCCCAAAAGAAGCAGCGATGCAGCGATCATCGTCAGTCGTTTCATCTTTATTATAAATTAGTTAGTTGTTTATAGTTCAATCAATTATCTTGCCACAATCTCCTTGCCGTGCACTACAGACACGCCAAGAGACGACTGGACAAAACACTATTAATACACAAAGGTAATCAGATTTTTTGATTTTGGCAATAAAAAAATCAAAAATCCGTCACTTAAGTCCTTGCTCCAACATTAAAACGGAGCAGGGAATCCGATCGCACTCAAGAGTCCGAAGACCCAGAGAGCACCGGCAATTACAAGCAAGCATACTAACGTGATAACCACCTTCTTCCAAGGCTCCAATCCTTTCTTATACGGATCCTTGAGTCTCATTTTAGGAAACTTCGCGATATCAGTAAGAGTTTCTCCGAAAGGAATGCTCACCTTTGAGGCTGCATTGACCGCCCAGCCGTTTGCATTAAGGAGCGGAGCGATATTGCGTCTGCGGAGCTTCATCCAGGCCATTATCATCGCCGGGCCGGAAATACAGAGCATGATTCCCACGAAAAGGAGAATATACTGGTACCATGCGAGGCCTTTGAGACTATCCATCAATCCGGAAAGCGCTGCTCCGATCATTCCGAAAGCCACACCGATTGCCGCAAATATTCCGGCGAACTTGGCGATATCGAAAGGAGGAGCGACAGCAGGCTTGCCGTCGGCCGTAGCTGGCGGAACTGCTGCAGGAGCGGCATTGATCTTGGCATTGGCGTCAGCCATAATCTTTGCGTCCTTATCAGCCGCACTCTTACTTATAAGATCTTCTATGGTCTTAGCCATCCTGCGGTAAGGCGACCAGAACGCCTGCGATATACTTATAGGATTCTCTATCACCTTGGTAATGACCGCATCCCATTCGACGCCGGCATTGTCATAATATACCGCATTCTTTCCTACGATCAGATCACCTACATCTCCTACTGTAACGGCTGCAACGATATTGAGCTTTGCTGCAGAGGTCTTCGATGTACAGTCACAATATATAAGGAACATGCCGCTTGTCGCAGCAGAGGCATTGTGCTTTGCCATGTCATGTACATTCATACAAAGACGGCACTCCCTCTGGTCCACGATCAGACGTCCCGACTGGAATATTGCAGAAACGCCCTTGTCCTTCTTATAAAAGTCATTCAGGGTCACGAAGTTTCTGAGGAGTCTGTAGAAATCGCGGAATATGTGAAGGAACTTGTCCACCATGTCGATATTGGCTGCTTCTTCCGCAAGAGCGGCATCCTGGGCCACAAGCTCGAGCAGCGCTGCCTTCTTGTCCTGAGCGAGGAAGGTCCTGACAGCTTCGATTCCGAGGGATTCCACTGCAGCTCCGGCTTTAGAGGCCTTCCAGGTGGTATACGCTGTGAATCTTGCTCCGAGAGCGTTCCAGTCATCCTCCAGAAGAATATCGGCATCAAGAGCCGGCTTGAGGATTTCGAACTTGGCTGCCCAGGCAGGATTGAGAGGCTGTGTCAGGTCGATAGCAGCCTTGCCTGTAACGCGGGCAATCGGATAAGCGGCGATATCATCAGCCTTTGCAGTGAGGTTTTCCGCACTGATGGATTCGATACGAGATGTCTGCACATCAAGAGCAGCAGTGCTGTCCGGTGAGAATGCTGCAAGTCTTGAACGCATGAAAAAATCCTTAACCTTTGCATCCAATGCATTGTAGGCCTCGATGAGGGCATCGGTCTTGTCACCGAAAGGAGCCTGAGGAGCTGCATCCACCCAAGCGGCATAGTCTGCAAGAGCAGCGTAGAACGAATTGATAAGGTCGGCGTTCACACCATTGGCCCCGCTTCTGTCAGCGACTCCGCCTGTAGCGGCTACGGCTGCTGCAATGGCGGCCTTCTCATCTGCATCTTCAGCAGCATCCACAGCGATCACGCCGTCACCATTGAAACGGGTCTTGGAGAAGATAGCCGCACTGTCGGAGGTATCCGCGATGGAGATCACGCTGCCCTCCTTTGAAAGATTGGCAAGAATCTGCTTTGCAGACTGAAACAGCTTGCGTCCTGATTCCGAGTCAGCAAACTGCTCTATATCAATAGAATCCTTTCCCTCGAGAAGGAGATCCGGATTCTTCAATGCATCACATACCCACTGAGCTGTAGCGATCACGTCATTGATACGTATCTTGCCATCAGCATCAGCATCTATATATGCCAGGCTTTTGTCGTCGATTTCCAATCCTTTTACAGGGCAGGAAAGCACGGTCCACATTTTCGGATCGAGCTCGTGAAGGTGACTGATGTCCTCACCTTTTGATATTCTTACGCGCGAGGAGCCTCCGATATTGTCGAACTCCCACTTGTACTTACGGTTTTTATTGATCAGCGCCATAATTTAAAATCTTTAACCTCCAAAGGTAAACATTTTTCCGGACCCGCAAAGATTTCTACAGTCTCTATGAAATCCGGAAGATATGACCCGCCGGTCTGTCGGAAACTTTCGCGTCACAGGCACCATATGGTACGACACAATATGCCGTATCGGGATCCGAACATCCCAAAACAGCAAAAACACGGGCAAAAGTCTTTACCAGAAATTTTCTCATAAGGCGGTATTAGGTCTTTTCCGATATAAAGATGCCGTTTTCCGTAAATATGTTGCATCAATGAAAAGATAATTGACAGATTTTTTTTAATATTGCAGAACTATGAATACTGAAACTAACAAATACTCGTCTCCGGAGATTGCAATCATTGTCATTGAATCCGAGCAGGCCGTCCTTGCCGGCAGCGGCATAGGGGGTAACGAAGAGTTGCTCGAGGATCCGAGAGATTACACCGATTTCTTCGAATAGAACATCTATGAAACAATCAATATATAGTCTGATAGGGCTTGCAGTCCTCTCAGCCTCCTGTTCGACATTCGCCGATAAGGAGCAGCACTCTCAGCCACAGGAAGCAGTGACAGCTACAATCGGAGTCGAGACCCGCACCATGATCGGGGATAAAAACGGCAACGCATATAAAGTAGTATGGAACTCCGGTGACCAGATCATAATCTCTACAGGAATATCCAGCAAAGACAAGGCGGTCTACACCACTTCCGACCATGGGACTCCGTCTGCATCATTCTACCCGGAAGACAAGACAATAGATTTTTCCAACGGAGCCATTGCTGGCTATCCGGTAGAGAACATGTATCTGGGCGACCCTGACGCTGATAAGGAGATCTACTTCACCATCCCTATGGTCCAGACATATGCATCGGGATCGTTCGACCAGGGAGCCATGCCTATGATCAGCGAGATCACCGACAAGGCAGAGTTGAATTTCTTCAATGCAGCCGGCGTCATCAGACTGATGCTTTCCACTGAGCTTCAGGGCATTAAGGTTTCATCCATATGCCTTACCACATCAGGAGCGATAGGCGGAGAATGCGGATACATCCCCCAAAGCAGAAAGATCTTTTTTGATGACTCGATGCAGAGCAGCAATGAAGTGATCCTGGATTGTCCCGATGGCATAGCCCTTTCAAAGGAAGCCACTGCTTTTCATATAGTGGTTCCGCATCAGACGTACAGTGACCTGAGCATAAAAGTAACGACTACAGACTATCGTCAGCAGACCTTCACTCTCAAGGGTGGAAAGGAAATCGTCGTAGAGCGTTCAAGCATCGCCACCATTCCTCTCAAGGTGACATCCGTTTCAGAAGTCGGCCAGCCGAAGATCAACGCAAAGATAATAAGTGCATCGTTCGACAGCATCAACATCGACGTCAGCATGGAAAACGTGACTTCATACTATTGCGGTTTCCAGACCAAGCAGTCATTCATGAGCGATATGGAGTCGGGATATCTTCTGAGCAGCATTCCGTACGCGACGCCTTACACAGGTCCTCTGGCATTCAGCGGCAGCGTAAAATCATTCCAATCAGACTTCAACGACGTCCTCATCGAGCCAGGCCAGAGCTATGTACTATGGTTTGCTCCTTACAAGAAAAACGGAACATACACTGCAGAGGACATCACATATGTCGAGACCATGACGAGAGCTTATACCTCCGGCGGTACTAAGGTCGTGACATACTCTGACCTGAAGACTGATTACACAAGTATATCAATGAGATTGAGTTCCACCGGAGCGGGACATATCTACAGCCAGCTGCTTACTGAGGCGCAATACAGACAATATATGTCTGAGAACGAATTGATCCGTATGCTTCTGGCTCCCGGAAACAGAAGCACGGTCTTCGACAGCGAGTCTGACATTTTCGAAAGAAAGTTCCTGAAGCCAGGATCAAGCATGATGCTGGTGGCTGTAGCAATAGACCGATCGGGAAAATACGGTCCTCTGTTTGCAGAAGAATTCCTCACCGAGCCTATTCACTACAATCCGATGAAAGTATCAATCGACAGGGACGTCGAAAAGGTAAGGACTTCTTCCGCAATAAGCTGGACAATTTCCGGCGGATCTCCAGCCGAGTACCGATATATATTCAAGGAAACAGACAGCTATCTCTGGAACAACACTCTTGAAGGTTCGATCACCACTGCACAGGACAAGATGTATCTCGACCCCGGCATGTATTACATAAGCCATACAAGTGAGCCCGAGGCGGCTCCTGCCGGAATGATCGCCGGAAAGGAGTACATAATCGTGGTAGTGGCCGCAGATGCTGAGGGAAACATTTCCGAGGCTGACAGCTGGACATTCAGTTATTAGGAGATTGCCGCACCGGATTTGGGATCAGGTGCAAAAGTATGTATCTCAGCACAGAATATTCATGAACATCTGAAGTACATTATTGAATCACTTCGGTCCCATTGTCCAGATCTTCTCGTACCACCTTGCCAAGTAATGTCTTTATCGACAGCTCGGACCTGAAATGGCCAAAAACCAGCCGAGATGTCATCCAAAACTGCATATTTTGATGATTTTTAATACAACTTGGTCGTATTTGAGGCAAAAGTCGCCCGAGCTGTATTACCGGACAGTCGTTTGACGAAGCACCGTGACCGGCAAAACATGTCCGCCGCCCACTCAATCAAATATGCCCGCCGTCCACTCAATCAAGTGTGCGCAAGCTCAGCCAGCTTTGAACTGCCGGATTCCGTATATTTCAGCTGCGGTGCGTTCTGCAAGGTCAATAGTAGCGTCGGAACACGAAAGTGCTTAAACGTGTACCCACGCTCATGATTTCCTGCATTTTCACCCATTTCCAATACCGTCGGTACAAATTTCAGTACAGATATGTACCCACGCTCCTTTTAGAGACATAGAGCAAGTAAAGAGGGCAAACGAAATTTGGTCCAGGCTTACCGGCATCTGCCTATACACATACATTTGCACATGATACCGGATTTGCTCACTGCGTTCGCACATCCCTCCCCGCCTGAGGCGGGGCGTTGCAAATAAAAACGAAAAATGGCGTTCGAATGAATTCGACGCCATTTTTTGTTTTTATTTGCGGAGAGTGAGGGATTCGAACCCCCGGACCCGTTAAGATCAACGGTTTTCAAGACCGCCGCATTCGACCACTCTGCCAACTCTCCAAGATGTTTCCGAGTCGGGATTTTGTCCCGTTGGTCGCATTTCCTTTTGTTAAGGGATTGCAAAGGTACGAATAATTTCGAAACCTGCAAATTTTTCTTGCACTTTTTTGTGTTTTTTTTGAAAAGATTCCTCGACAAGCTCGGAATGACAGGGAGGGAGCTCGGGATTACAGGGGCGAGCTATTTTACTTCTTCCTTTGAGAAGTACTTGTATTGGAAGAGCAAGAGGTAGATCGCTCCGCAGGTTACGCAACTGTCGGCGAAGTTAAAGACGGCGCCGAAGAAGGTGCGGGGATAATCCATCCATGGGAGCTGATAATCGAAAAGCGGAAAGTAGAACATGTCCACCACCATACCGAACATAAAGGCGAACGGGGCGCCCGGAGTAATGGTTTCCGGCCAAATCAGACCATAGAAGAAACAATCCACGATATTGCCCAAAGCTCCGGCTGTGATCATTGTCAGACCTACCAGGACTCCGGTCGGAGTGTCGGGTTTCTTGGCAAGGCGTCCTATCCATCTGAAGAGGACGACAAAAAGGATGATACGGAATACAGACAGAAGGATCTTGCCCCAGAGTCCTCCGAAGGCCATTCCGAAGGCCATTCCTTTATTAAGGACAAAATGAAGCTTGAACCAGTCCCCTATCACATCAATAGTCTCACCCAATCCCATATTCGTCTTGACCAGAACCTTGATGATCTGGTCAAGTACGACTAGGATTGCTCCGAGAATGAAAAGCTTAGTGCCTTTTGATATTCTCATAGACTATTTGTTCTTGTTCATCATTTCCTTAGCCTCAACGGTAAGGGTAGCGTGAGGAACAAGGCGGAGTCTTTCCTTAGGGATAAGTTTGCCTGTCATACGGCATACTCCGTAAGTTTTGTTCTCGATTCTGATGAGGGCGGCCTCAAGGTTCTGGATGAACTTGAACTGACGCTGAGCAAGAGCTCCGGCCTCCTCCTTCGAGAGAGTCATCGCACCTTCCTCCATAACCTTGAATGTAGGAGATGTGTCTTCGATATCGTTGCTCGAGTCATGTGTCACGACATCTCTGAGGGTCTTATATTCCTTCTTTGCGTTTTCAAGCATTTCAAGAATAATGGCCTTGAACTCCTGGAGTTCCTCATCACTGTAACGTACTTTCACCTCTGGGGTGTTCTTGATTTCTTCTGCCATAGTGTTATTATTTTTTTGTTACCTTAATTCTTATAGTTCCTTCATTCCATTCTACCTCCGGTGCGTCAGCAGCCTTAGCAAGCGGCGCCGCATTAACAGAAAGCGCAAGTGTCTGAGCACCAATATATTCCGCAAAGTTTGCAAGTGAAGCATTGATTTCCTCTCCATCCTCGCCGTCTGCATATATCACCACATCCACCTTATCTGTCACATCGAATCCGCTGCTCTTGCGGAGGTTCTGGATACGGTTCACAAGCTCACGCGCCACACCCTCCTGCTTCAGCTGCTCTGTGATGGTGATGTCGAGTGCGATGGTCATTGCACCTTCAGTGGCAACGAGCCAGCCCGGCATATCCTCAGACGAGATCTCATAATCACCCTTGTTGAGGGTAACATCGCCCGAAGCAAGGCTCAGAACATATCCCGTGCCAGAATTCTCTGCAGTCTGGATGGCGTTGATCACATCCTGTGAAAGTGTACCGAATGCAGCTGCAATTTCCTTCATCTGCTTACCGTAAATCTTTCCAAGAGTCTTGAAGTTAGGCTTGATCTTCTTGGTGATCAGTCCGGTAGTATCCGAAATAAACTCAGCCTCTTTTACATTCACCTCATTGAGAATCAGCGACTTCACAAGCTCAAGCTGTTCCTTCACACGCTCGTCGAGCACTGGAATGATAATCTTCGAGAGCGGTTTGCGGACATTGATCTCCGCCTTGCGACGAAGCGCGAGCACCATCGATGTAGCTCTCTGCGCAAGTGCCATTCTCTCCTCAAG
>JAFZED010000008.1 GCA_017560825.1 Bacteroidales bacterium
TATGCCACTTGTCCCTGCCATCAAGCGCAAGATCGGAAAGAAGGGAATGTTCTACCTCTTCCTCGGAACAGCTGTAGTGGGAATGGCATTGATGTACACCTTCGTATCCATCGAGTCCCTCAAGCAGTTCTGGCTCCTGTGCATCGCCCAGTTCGTCAAGAGCACAGGTATCATCGTAGCCACAGGATATATGTGGGCCCTCATCCCAGAGGTCGTTTCATATGGTGAATACACCTCAGGCCGCCGTATCGCCGGCATCGTGAATGCCCTCACAGGCATATTCTTCAAGGCCGGAATGGCCCTCGGAGGCGTTGTACCTGGCCTCGTACTGTCGGTTGTAGGCTTCGACGCAGCCCTCTCGCAGCAGACTCCACTCGCGGAGCAGGGTATTCTCTGGCTCGTGTGTGTAATCCCTGCAATACTCCTCTTCGTAGCGATGTGGATCATCTCTAAATACGAACTCGAGGACGACGTAATCGACAAGATCAACAGAGAAATCGAAAACCGCTCACTTAATGCATAACACTATGAAACGATTCTTACTCGCAGCCGCTGTGGTTGCAGCAGCAGCCTGCACCACCACAAAGCAGGAGCCTACCCTCAAAGACGCATTCAAGGAAAACTTCACCATCGGTGCAGCCATCAACGAATGGCAGATCCGCGGACTTGACACCCTCGGAGTACAGACACTTACAAAGCACTTCAACTCCATCGTTGCCGAGAACTGTATGAAGCACGAAGAGATCCATCCTGCAGAAGGAGTATGGAACTTCGAACTTGCCGACAAATTCGTGGAATTCGGTGTACATAACAATATGGAGATCATCGGTCACTGCCTCGTATGGCATTCACAGACAGCACCTTGGTACTTCTTTGACGACAAGGGCCAACTCGTGACTCCTGAAGTCCTCAAAGCAAGAATCAAGGACCACATCACCACCATTATGACCCGCTACAAAGGCAAGATCCACGGATATGACGTTGTCAACGAGGCCATCGTCGAGGACGGCTCATATAGAAAGAGCCTCTTCTATCAGATCCTCGGAGAGGAGTTCATCCCGTTTGCATTCGAGTGCGCTCGTGAGGCCGACCCTGACGCAGAGCTCTACCTCAACGACTACGGTATGAACGTACCTGGCCGCCGTGACACCTACGTAAAGATAATCAAGGACCTTCAGGCACGCGGACTGCGTATCGACGCCATAGGAATGCAGGGCCATATGGGTATGGACTACCCTACAGTGGAAGAGTTCGAGGAGAGCCTCCTCGCATTCGCCGGCACAGGCATCAAGGTGATGATCACAGAATGGGATATGTCAGCACTTCCTACAGTAAATATGGGTGCCAACGTAGCCGACACAGAAGAGTACCAGGCAAAGCTCAACCCTTACCCTGACGGACTCCCAGAAGAGCCTGCAGCAATCTGGAACGGCAGAATGAAGGACTTTATGGACCTCTTCATCAAGCACTCGGACAAGGTGCAGAGAGTCACAGCCTGGGGCATCAGCGACCGCGACTCGTGGAAGAACAACTGGCCGGTAAGAGGCCGCACAGAGTACCCGCTCCTGTTCGACCGCGACTACGAAATGAAACCATTCCTCAATGAATACCTGACCAAATAGTCACCGACATTTTATGTCGCTTTACTATGTTATATTGAGCGAAGCGATAGTAAGTCCCTTTCCCGAGGAAAGGGATTTAGGGATAGGGTAACGTAAATATATTTTCATATTTATGTACTACCTTTGAACAACGTGATAAGTTAAATAATGTTAAATCAAGCAATAACGCAAGAAAATATGAAAACACTGAAACGCTACCTCTTCCCTGCCGACTATATGGCAGACCCGTCAGTACACATCTTCAATGACAGGATATATATCTACCCGTCACACGACTGGGAATGTGAAAACGTAGAGAACGACAACGGCGACCAGTACGTTATGAAGGACTACCACGTCCTCTCCACTGACGATCCGATGAACGGCGAAGTCATCGACCACGGCTGTGTCCTCAAGCTCGAAGACATCCCTTGGGCAGGACGCCAGATGTGGGACAACGACTGCCAGGAGAAGGACGGCAAGTACTATATGTACTTCCCTCTCAAGGACAAATGCGACATCTTCCGCATCGGAGTAGCCATCGCAGACCGTCCTGAAGGACCGTTCATCCCTCAGCCGGACCCTATCCGAGGCAGCTACAGTATGGACATCTGCGTCCTGAAGGAAGGCAACGACTACCTTATGTACTTCGGCGGTCTCTGGGGCGGCCAGCTTCAGAGATATAAGGACAACAAAGCCCTCGAGAGCGCCTATCTCCCTGAAGGAGAAGAGCCGGCTCTTCCAAGCCGCGTTGTAAAGCTTAATGAGGATATGCTCCAGTGGGCAGAAGAGCCAAAGCCTGTACTTGTAGTCGATGAAGAAGGCAACCCATTGAAAGCCAATGACCCACACCGCTTCTTCGAGGCAAGCTGGGTACACAAGCACAACGGCAAGTACTACTTCTCGTACTCGACAGGAGACTCTCACCTTCTCTGCTATGCCATCGGTGACAACCCATACGGTCCATTCACCTACAAGGGAGTCATCCTCACACCGGTAGTCGGCTGGACAACCCACCACTCCATCATAGAGTACAAGGGCAAGACCTACCTCTTCCACCACGACAGCGTCCCTTCAGGCGGAAAGTCTTGGCTCAGAAGCCTCAAGGTCTGCGAGCTCACCTACAACGAAGACGGTACAATCCAGACTATCGACGGAATCGATGAATAGAATATTCACAGCAATACTCTCAATCCTTATCATTGTCGGCTGCACAAAAGTGGCCGGCAATGACCTCTTATGGCTGGCTGACTCTGAACCGTCGGTCAGCTGCAAAGTAATCGTAGACCCGTCGCTCGATCTGAAGAATGACGGGTATATCATAGAGGGTTCCCCTGCGGAGCGGACCATAAAGGCGAAGACGCAAGTCGGAGCACTTTATGGTAGCTACGCCCTTCAGCGCCTTCAGGCGATGGGCAAGGCCGAAGGCCGTATATATATAAAGGAAGAACCTGCATATGAAAGGCGAATCCTCAACCATTGGGACAACCTCGACAACACCGTGGAAAGGGGATATGCGGGATGGTCGATATGGCATTGGGGCGAACCGGTCCCTACGGACCTGATTCTCGATTACGCGAGGCTGAACGCCTCGATAGGAATCAACGGCAGTGTCCTGAACAACGTCAACGCCACACCGGAGATCCTGCGGCACGACAACCTCGAAAGGGTCGCACAAATCGCGGACATAATGCGTCCATATGGCATAAAGGTCTATCTTTCAGTCAATTTCTCATCACCGGCGGCATTGGGAGGACTCGAAAACTCCGACCCGCTCGTGCCTCAGGTGCGCCAGTGGTGGAAAGATAAAGTTTCGGAAATATATGAACTCATCCCTGACTTCGGAGGCTTCCTGGTCAAGGCCAACTCGGAAGGCCTTCCGGGTCCGCAGGACTATGGAAGGACGCACGCGGACGGGGCTAATATGCTGGCTGAAGCCCTGGAGCCACACGGGGGCATAGTGATGTGGCGCGCATTTGTCTACTCACCGAAGAGTCCGGACAGAGCCAACCAGGCCTGCGAGGAGTTCACACCTCTCGACGGGCAGTTCAAGGACAATGTCCTCATACAGATAAAGAACGGACCGGTAGACTTCCAGCCTCGAGAGCCGTTCAGTCCCCTCTTCGGAAGAATGCCTCAGACCCAGCTGATGGCAGAAATGCAGATAACCCAGGAGTACCTCGGCTTCTCAAACCACCTGGTCTACCTGCATCCGCTCTTCAAGGAATGTCTGGACAGCGACACCTTCTGCGACGGCAAAGGCTCCACTGTAGCTGCAGTTACGACAGGAAAGATCCAGCCGGATGTCTACAAGACCACCGCAATAGCAGGAGTAGCCAACATAGGCCGTGACAGCAACTGGTGCGGCCACGAATTCGCCCAGTCATCCTGGTACGCATTCGGAAGAATGGCCTGGGACCCGTCACTGACATCGGAAGAAATCGCTCGTGAATGGCTCACGCAGACCTTCACAGACAAAAAGCAATTCATTGAGCCTGTGCTGGATATGATGCTCACTTCCAGAGAAGCTGCTGTAGACTATATGATGCCTCTTGGCTTCCACCACCTCTTTGCGTGGGAGCACCACTACGGCCCTGAGCCTTGGTGTGAGATCGAAGGAGCGAGAGCCGACTGGCTGCCGAAGTACTACCACAAAGCAGACGCCGAGGGTGTCGGCTTTGACAGAACTGCAGCCGGCAGCGGCAATGTACTGCAGTACCACGAACCGCTTGCCTCCATCTACAACGACCTGGAAACCTGCCCGGAAAACCTCCTGCTGTGGTTCCACCACGTCCCTTGGACACACAAAATGAAGTCAGGCCTCACCCTCTGGGAGGAAATATGCCTCCACTACGACAGAGGCATAAAAAAGGTTCAGGAATATAGGAATATATGGACAGCAGCGAAGCCATATGTCGACGCAGAGCGCTGGGAGACCGTAAACGCCAAACTGGCAATACAGGAGCACGACGCACGCTGGTGGCGTGACGCCTGCGTGCAGTACTTCGGAGAGTTTTCAGGCCTGCCCGTACCCGAAAACCTGGAGCAACCCCAAAGGCCTCTGCCAGAGCTGAAAAAGATCAAGCTCAATATGAAGCACCACAATTAGCATCATATATTTTATGATGTTTGGCGCAAATTGTCTACATTTGCCTTCGCTAAAACCTGGGGGACTTCCCATTATAAACCTGAAAAAAATGCTCATAAACAATAAACTTCCGAAGTATTTACTTGGTAAATATCAGCTTATCGGTACTGTGACTTTCTCTGTGCTGTTTGCCATCGTTTACCTCAACCTCTCCATTCCGTTCTCGGACACAGCCTGGTTCTCGCTCGGCAACTCGGCCTTGTTCCTGATGACGCTCGCCTACATAACCATCGCCATCATCACTCTAGTATTCAGCCGAATGCTGATGTACAGAAGCAGAAAATTCATCGAGCACACCTATCTGTCATATATACTGTGGTGCATCGTTGAAGTGATGGCAATATGCGGACTTTACACCTGGCTCACAGTTGGAGTTACAGGAGCTGCACCTGAAGAACATATAGAAATATTCCATCGCGCAGTCAAGTACGGCTGCATCGCCCTCGGCATTCCATACGTAATCTCGGGAATGTATTTCGCGATCATCGAGAAGAACAACACCATCAGGCTTATGAACTACGACAATGTCGTGACAGACGAGCCTGTAAAGTCTGAGGCACCTCTCCAGAAGATCACCCTCTTCGACAACAGCGGAGCATTGAAGCTCTCGCTCAACCTCGAGAACCTCTACTACATAGAGTCAGATGACAACTACATAAAGGTCTGGTACACAGACAGCAAGCAGGAACTGAAGCAGTATATGCTCAGGTGCCGTCTCAAGACAGTAGAAGAGAGTTTCAAGGGCAGCAGCCTGGTAAGATGCAACAGAAAGTACATCGTAAACACCGACAAAGTGAAGGTTCTCCGCAAAGAATCAGAAGGCTATATGCTTGACCTGGACAACGAGGCAATCCAGCCGCTCCCCGTGACCAAGACCTACACAGACATCATCTTGAGCCACTTCACCGACACCCAGCCTCTCCTGGAACCGCTCGACGAATAATTTCCTATGTCATATCGACCGAACGAAGTGAGTGGAGATATCTTTATATCAATTAATAGAAGTCCGACACGGACAAAAGTTCATCCATCTTCTCCATCTCCTTCCTCCAAGCCAACTCGGAAGAAAATTTCGAGGTGATGGTCAGGCGTGCTCCTTTGTGAACTATATAATAGTATAAGACAGTCTTTCCCGGATCGTTCTTGGAACTTCCTGCCATCCTAAGCACAGTAGCTCCCCCGAGCCTCCTGATGTAGGAAACCATCTCATATGGTTCATCCATCTGTCCTGTCGCTGAGGAAAGGAAGGTGTCATAGTACTCATCCAACTGTGCATTCTCGGACGTCCACACGACCAAAAGGTCGTAGAATGCCTCATATCCTCCCATATCCATAGCGAACTTGTACTCGCTCCTTGTGTCCTTGGTCCATTTGATCTCAGACTCTTTCGACGGGAATTTAAGGTTGATTCTCGCAGACTTGAAGTTTATCCTGCCATCCGCTATCTCGTAATCCTTAGGGCGGGCATCCACAGGTACGGACGGTTCGATCATAGCAAAGATCTCATCAGCAGCCTTGAGCTCTTTCTCATAGTCCATCGTCTTTGGGAAGGAATAAGTAAAGTATATATGGGAGCCTTTGATGCAGGAGATATATAAGGCAAATATATGCTTAGGAGAGTTCACCTTTGTGCCGACGTAGCGGAGGACAGGGACTGAGTTTATCTCGGTCAGGCCCGATTCTTCGAAGACTTTGTCGTTAATATATGACTTTGCGTCCTTTTCGAACATCTCCAATTCATCGATGGCGGTCGCTTCGGGAACGGATCTGAATCCATATATATTCATCCATAATCTTCTTTCCCCCTTGTCGCACCAAAAAGAATAGTTCGGGCGGTTGAAGTCCATACTGTTGCTTGGTCCCCATTCGACCTCCGTCCATCCCTGCGGGATGTTTACAGTCAGACCGATCTTCCTGATGACGATGTTCTGGACCTCTTCCTTGATCTTCTCTTCCTTGATCTTCTTTTCCTCGATCTGTTCGACACGAGCCTTGCTCTTTCCCGAAAAGTCAACTTTTGTGCAAAAAGTATAGGCGGCCATAGTGAAAGCGGCCAAAGCCAGGATGCAGACACAAAATACTACTTTTTTCCAGCTGTCATAGTCCTGCGGGCAGTCCTTAAGATAGCTTCTGAGCTTCTTTAAATCTTTAAGAGTGGAAACACCCATCCAGATCAGCAAGACACCCATCACAGTGACTTTAGAAAGTCTGTCCGGGTTGTCTACATAACCGACGCTGCACAAGACAATATTGACCAATGACCCAAAGACAAGCGCTAAGATATTGTACAGCATCGCGTCTACGCGCTGATTGTACAAAACAAAATTTTCCTCGCCTATAGCAGCCCTTACGCGACTGATATGACGAGGAAAAAGTTTATGGAATGATGATGACATATTACATCATTGATATCTTTGGATTACTCTGCCGCTTTGAGACGCTCTGCGTTCTCGGCAATCTGGAGCTGGTCGATCACATCCTGGATCGCTCCGTCCATAAAGACCGGAAGGTTGTACATCGTGTAGTTGATACGATGGTCGGTCACACGTGACTGAGGGTAGTTGTAGGTACGGATCTTTGCAGAACGGTCACCACCTGCGACCATAGTCTTTCTCTTTGCTGATATCTCTGCAAGGTACTTCTCGTACTCCATATTGTAGAGACGCGTACGGAGCTCGGCGAGAGCCTTGTCGAAGTTCTTGAGCTGTGACTTCTCATCCTGGCACTGCACTACCAGACCTGAAGGAATGTGAGTAAGACGGATAGCCGAGTAAGTGGTGTTCACCGACTGTCCACCAGGACCTGAAGAACAGAAGGTATCCTTACGGATGTCGTTCATATTCAGCTCGATGTCGAACTCGTCTGCCTCTGGAAGCACTGCTACTGAAGCTGCAGAAGTGTGGACACGGCCCTGAGTCTCTGTCTGAGGGACACGCTGTACGCGGTGTACTCCCGACTCGTACTTGAGGACGCCGTAAACTCCGTCACCTGAAACCTTGCACACGATTTCCTTGAATCCGCCGGCTGCACCTTCTGCCTGGTTGGTGATCTCCATTCTCCAGCCACGTGTCTCGATGAACTTAGAGTACATACGGAAGAGGTCACCCGCGAAGATGGCTGCCTCGTCTCCACCTGAACCGCCACGGATCTCGAGGATTGCATTCTTGCTGTCCTGAGGGTCAGCAGGGATGAGCAGGAGCTTGATCTTCTCTTCCCACTCAGGAAGAGTAGGCTCGATCTCAGCGATCTCCTCCTTCGCCATCTCACGAAGGTCTTCGTCCTTCTCTGTAGCGAGGATTTCCTTTGCCATCTCGTAGTTCTCGAGGATTCTCTTGAACTCGTTTCCGGCCTCAATGATCGGAGTGAGCTCCTTGTACTCCTTGTTCAGCTGAACGAATTTCTTCATATCTGAGATTACCTCAGGGTCAGAAAGCTGAGCCTGAAGTCCTTCATATTTCTCCTGAAGGCCCAATACCTTCTCCAAAAGTGAATGATCTGCCATATATTATCTTCTTATTATTCAATCAGTTGCGTCATCTGACGCAGTCAAGCACGCTTATCACGCGCGCATAATCGTGCAAATATAGTAAATTTCTCGGAAAATCAGTCATTTACCTTTGCGGCCATCAGTTGTTCTCCTGCGGCTGATTCTTCTCCATCAGAGCCTGGATGGCCGCCTGGGCGCAGACGCAGCCGAAGACTGCTGGTATATATGAAATTGTTCCGACCTGCGATTTCTTGTTGCGGTCCTCGCACGGAACTATCGACTCCTTGTCAGGCAGTTCCTCTGAGAAGACCACCTTGAAGCCCTTCTTTATTCCCATATATCTCAGGCGCTTACGTACGATATATGCCAGCGGGCAGTTGAACGACTTCGACACGTCGGTGATCCTCACCTTGGTCGCGTCGTACTTCGCTCCGGCACCCATTGACGAGACCAGAGGGATGCCTGCATCCATACAGTATTTTATGAGGTGGAGCTTTGGAGAAAGTGTGTCTATCGCATCTACAAGGAAGTCAATCTTATAGCCTCCAAGCACCTCTTCTGCCTTTTCGGCCTCGAGATATTCAGGGATTATTGTAAGGTCCAGGTGAGGATTTATGTCCATAAGTCTTGCTGCCAGGACCTCGCACTTGGGCTTGCCTACAGTCGAGTCCAGCGCCAGAAGCTGACGGTTCTTGTTGGTTACAGACACGTCATCACTATCGAGGATGATCAGGTGCCCTACACCCGCTCTCACAATCATCTCAGCGGCATAGCCTCCTACGCCACCTACTCCTATCACAGCCACAGTAGAGTTCCTGAAATGCTCCAGCATCTCCTCCCCTACCAGCATTGCTGTCCTTTCCTGCCAGTCGTACATATCCTACAAACCTTTAGCTTTTCCCTCGTCCCAAATAGCGTCCATCTCCGCCAATGTCATATCCTTAAGGTTGCGACCTTTGCGGATGGTCTGCTCCTCGAGGTAGGTGAAACGGCGTCTGAATTTTGCGCAAGTACGCTCGAGCGCTGTGTCTGGATTCAGACCGTAAAGTCTTGCTGCATTGACAGTTGCAAAAAGGAAGTCGCCGAGCTCATCCTCCGCGCGGTCATACGCCGCTGCGCGCTCCTCCTCCGTCGTAGCCGCTGCCATCGCATCCAGCTCAGCCTGGTACTCTCCGCATTCTTCCTTCACCTTCTCCCAGACATCCTCCTTCTTCTCCCAGTCGAAGCCCACACCGCGTGCCTTGTCCTGCATACGGTAAGCCTTCAAGAGAGGCGGAAGACCATCAGGCACTCCGGAAAGCACCCTCTTGTTGCCGTCCTTCTCAGTGGTCTTGAGCATTTCCCACTGCTTGATGACATCCTCAGCCCCACCCACTTCAGCAGATGAGAACACGTGAGGATGGCGGTAGATAAGCTTGTCACACAGGAAGTTAATCACATCCACAATGTCAAAATGCTGCTTCTCCTCGCCTATCTTTGCATAGAAGATCACGTGCAGAAGCACATCGCCAAGCTCCTTCGACAGCTCGTGCTCCTCCCCCTTGAGTATGGCATCGCTGAGCTCATACACCTCCTCCAGAGTCTGTGGGCGCAGTGACTCATTGGTCTGCTTCCTGTCCCAAGGGCACTTCTCCCTCAACTCATCCAATATATCCAGAATACGGCCAAAGGCCTCCATTTTCTCTTGTCTTGTATGCATACCTTACAAAATTTAGAACTTCATCCCGGCAAAATTACAAAATTTCAGCAAAAGCGCCAGCCATTTCTTTCTGAGCCTCACATCTTTCTCTGACTGCCACTGCTTCTGGCAGGTTCTGGCTCTGGTTCTGCCAGGCACTGGTTCTGGCAGGTTCTGGCTCTGGCAGGTTCTGGCTCTACCAGGCACTGGTTCTAACTGCCACCGGTTCTAGAAGGCAGGGACCTCCGACAGAAATGGCGGGAAAGTGTCGGAGATTACCCGGAAAATGCAGACACCTCCGACGGAATTACCGGGAAAGTGTCTGAGGTCCAGGACTGCGAGCATTCACCTGCTCAGTCAGCAACCCGGAATGCGAAACCTTGGGCCACGCCAATCTGCCTCTCAGTGCATATATGATGGATTTGCGTGGCTTAAGGTCGATGCAACTGACCTTAGGCCACACCAGTATGCCTCTGAGTAGTCTGGGAGGCCAATGAGCGTGGCCTAAGGTTTGAGACGAATCCTAACATCCGCACAATGGTTCAGATCTTGCACAAAGACCAGCACCCGTTAGAAATTCATCTCTTGCCCAAAGATCAGCATACGCTCGAGGTTCACTTCTTGTCCCAAAATCAGCATTCGCTCGAAGTTCAGTTCTTGCCGAAAGCTCAGCATTCGCACAAAGCATTCAGTGCGAACCCTTTTGGTTTCGTTCGCACTGAATGCTTTGAATCGTCGGCCCTGATTTTGGCCGGCGATGGTGCGTCTTAGGACTAAATAGTGGTCGGCCGGCGTATTCGCCGACCACGGTCTATGCTGCTTCCATATCTCTATCCA
>JAFZED010000076.1 GCA_017560825.1 Bacteroidales bacterium
CTGTATGCTCATCAACGGCAGGCAGACAATAAAGCCGAGTGACGGTGCACAGCGTTCTGTCGGAAGTACAATAATGATCAAGTAGGATTAGAGATATTATGAATATAATGAGAAAATTGCTTCTTCTCTTGTCACTCGTGGGCTTTGTGGCCTGCGAAAAGCCGGATGATGGCTACATCTGGCCTGACAATTGGTCTGAAGAAGAAAAGCAGGAACCGGAGGACAATCCACAAGATCCTGATAAGGATGAGCCTAAGCCTGAGACAAAGGAAGGAAAGGATCGTCTTGTGTGGATCGACGCTGCGGCAAATTTCGAGGATTATGCAAACAGCGAAAAGAATATCGCAGCAGATATGAAGCGCCTCAAAGAGACCGGTTTCACCGGCGTCATCGTGGAGGTCCGTCCTACAACTGCAGGTCTTCTTTTCAAGTCTGATGTTGAGGCCCCTCTTACTCAGGTTGACGCTTGGGTGACAGGTGGATACGTGTGGCTGAAGAGGACAGCGGATTTCGACTACCTCCAGGCGTTTATCGATGCAGGTAAGGCTGAAGGTCTTGATGTTTATGCAGCTATCAACACAATGGTCGGCGGAAAGCAGTGCCCTTATGGCCTCGGATCAAGCGGCCCGCTGTTTGACGGTTCTGCAAAGAAGGAGTGGGCGAGTGTGATCAACACAGCTGACGGTCTTGTGAACTGTATGGATATGGCAGAGGGAACAAAGTTCCTCAATCCGGCAAACGATGAGGTCGTAGACTATCTTCTTGGAATTCTTGAGGACCTTGCAGCATACGATGTAAAGGGAATCATCCTTGACCGCTGCCGTTATGATGACTTTGAGCTTCAGAGCGACTTCTCGGAGGTTTCACGCAAGAAGTTCGAGGAGTATATCGGTAAGGAGGTCAAGAACTGGCCGGGTGACATCTTTGCCCCTGGCGCAGATAAGCTCAGCAGTCCTGTAAGCCAGATGCAGGTGAAATGGATGGAGTTCCGTGCAAAGAACATCCACGATTTTATGGAGAAGGCTTCAGCAAGAGTTCACTCTGTAAATCCTGATCTGGATTTCGGTGCGTATGTCGGTGCGTGGTACTCAAGCTACTACTATTCCGGAGTCAACTGGGCAAGTCCGAGCTACAATGCAAAGAGCGCTTACACTTGGGCTACATCGGAGTACAGCAGCTATGGCTATGCAGACCATTGCGATATAATGATCATCGGTGCCTATGCTTCTACCAAGTCGATCTACGGCAGCAACGAATGGACTATGGAGGGTTTCTGCAAGAGAGCAAAGAACATCTTTGCTGGGGATGTGCCTTACATAGGTGGTCCTGACATCGGAAATTCGACTGGTTTCGAGAACGGCCGTCAGGGCAGCCTTATGCCGAAGATTGTCGATGCCTGCATCAACAACTCGACAGGAGGAATGTTCTTCTTCGATCTCTGCCACATCAAGATGTACGACTATTGGAACGACATCAAGAAGGCATTCGATCAGTATCTTGAGTCTCTCTGATGTCATTTCGAACTTGACGAGAAATCTAAAATTTAAAACTTTATACTAACCAATTTTAATTAATTTATTATGAAAAAAATCGCTTTATTCTTGATGGCGGCAGCCGCTGTCATTGCGTGTGATCCAGTGGAGGAGTTTGTACCACATCTTGACTTCCCTCCAACAGAGGTTACAATCCCTACAGCAGGTACAGAAGAGCTCGCAGAGCCTCTTTATGTAACATTCACTGCAAACGCAGCTTGGACTGCAAACCTTACAGGTGAGGGTGTTGCCGAGTGGCTTTCTATCTCTCCTAAGTCAGGTGAGGCAGGTGAGGCAAAGATCAAAATCGATGCTCTTGCAAACACAGCTAACGAGAACCGCACAGCTACTCTCGAAATCGCAGTAGAGGGTCTTGAGCCAGCTCTTGTTAAGATCACTCAGCTCCAGAAGAACGCTATTGATGTAAATGCAGAGGCTGCTTACACAGTTTCTTTCAAGGGCGGTTCTGTTGAGATCGAGATCGGACACAATGTTGACTACACTTATGAGGTAGACGCAGAGTGGCTCGTTCAGACAAAGGCTTACGCAACAGACAAGCTCCTCTTCACAGTTGCTGAGCAGGAGGTAAACGCTCCAGCTAGAACAGCTACTGTTACTGTTTACAGCGAACTTGGCGTTGTGAAGATCATCACTATCACTCAGGAGGCTTGGAGCCCAATCGCTTGGTCTAACTCACTCGCTGAGCTTGGTGCAGCTGCTGGCCGTGCCGGTGTTGCTGTTGCTGGTGACAAGGTTTACTTCACTGCTGCAGGTGAGCTTTGGGCTGCTGACGCTGCTACAGGTGAAAACGCACAGAAGATGGCTCTTCCAGAGGGCTTCATCGCAGGTGGTGTTCACGTTGACGACGCTGGTAACCTTATGGTTTCAGGTCCAGACCGAGTAGTTTCGGATGGTACTTGCGGACAGCTCCAGCTTTACAAGGTTGCTGCTGACGGTTCTTACACAGCTCTTGTTGACTATAACTCAGCTAACTACTGGTGCACAGAGATGGGTAACTTCCGCGTTAAGGGTGATGTAAACGGTGATGCTCTCATTATGGCTTACATCTGCGTTGGTACTGGTCACTATGCAGCTTGGGAAGTTAAGGGTGGTGTAGTTGCTGATCCTGTATATGGCGACCTCCACGACGGTTCTTGGGATGCTTCTACAGGTGTTGTAGCTCCTGCAGGTGCAACTCTCGCTGACGGCTTCTTCGCTATCACTTACGGTTCTACTTACAACCTCAACTACTTCAACGGTGAGGCTTGGTCAGAGATCTATGTAACAGGTTCAACTTGGATGGAGAACTACAACTGTATCTCTACTGCAGAGGTTAACGGTAAGAAGTATCTTGCTATGACTGCAAGCTGCCACTTCGACTATGACTACACCGACATCATCGTTCTCGATGTAACTGATGTAACAGCAGTAGCAGAGGTGTTCAAGATCCAGATGAACTTCCACACTGTAAACGCAGCTGGTCTTACTTATTCAGACATCTGCATCAAGGGTGAGGACGGCAAGCTCGCAGCTTACGTTATCGATCCTTGGATGGATACAGTTGAGAAGTACCTCTTCCCAATTCAGTAATCATAAACTTGCAGCCGGGGGCATCCGGTTCCCGGCTGCATTTTAAATATAACTAAAACATATCATTACAATGGATTTCAAGAAACTTGCCGCTCAGTATAAGAGTGAGCTTTTGGACAGCGTCCTTCCTTTCTGGCTCGAGAAGTCTCAGGACCTCGAGTATGGCGGATATTTCAGCTGTCTGGACCGTGACGGAAGTGTTTTTGACACTGACAAGTTCATCTGGCTTCAGGGAAGGGAAGTGTGGATGTTCGCGATGTTGTACAACAAGGTGGAGAAGAAGCAGGAGTGGCTTGATTGCGCTGTTCAGGGAGCAGAGTTCCTTAAGAAGTATGCGCACGACGGCAATTATGACTTCTATTTCTCAGTAACCCGCGAGGGCAAACCTATCATCCAGCCTTACAACATCTTCTCAAATACATTCGCTTGTATGGCTTTCGCACAGCTTGCTGAGGCCACTGGCAGCGAGGAGTATAAGGAGATAGCATTGAAGACATTCCAGAGGATTCTTGACCGTCGTAATGATCCTAAGGGACGTTGGGAGAAGGCATATCCCGGAACACGTCCTATGAAGGGTTTCGCACTCCCGATGATCATCTGCAATATGGCTCTTGAAGTGGAGAACATCCTCCCTGACAAGACCTTGCTTGACAAGACCATCGACGAGTGTCTCAGCGAGATTCTCAATGTGTTCTATTACCCTGAACTTGGTGTGATGCTTGAGAATGTGGCTCCAGATGGAACCCCTATCGACTGCTTCGAAGGCCGTGAGATCAATCCTGGCCACGACCTTGAGGCTTTATGGTTTATGATGAATCTCGGTATCCGCAGAAACGACAAGGCCCTTATCGACAAGTGCGTCGAGATCGCCCTCAGCGTTGTTGAGTTCGGTTGGGACAAGGAGTACGGCGGAATCTTCTACTTCAAGGACATCAAAGGCGCTCCTATGCAGAAGCTCGAGTGGGACCAGAAGCTCTGGTGGGTACATCTCGAATCAGCAATCTGCTTCATCAAGGCTTACCAGCTGACAGGAAACCAGCAGTGCCTTGAGTGGTTCGAGAAGATCCACAATTATATGTGGGAACACTTCAAGGATCAGGAGTATCCTGAGTGGTACGGCTACCTCAACCGTCGCGGCGAGGTCCTCCTTACCCTCAAGGGCGGAAAATGGAAGGGCTGCTTCCACGTTCCAAGAGGCCTCTACCAGATCTGGCAGATCCTCGAAACATTATAATCCATAAAAAAGGCGGATTGCACATCAAGCAATCCGCCTTTTTTAAAATCTATGCCTTGACGCTCAATATAGAAATTTCTGCTCTGCAGGAAAAATCCAGAATAGCTGAGCAGTCTGAGTTACGGTATTGCAAGACATCGCTTTGCCTGAGCAGCTGAAACGTAGTACTTTCTCTTAATCATTTCCACCATCATTTCTCGTTGTTCACTCGTCAGCTGATACACAGAACTGACTCCGTAATCCGGAAGAAGGTAATTGTCAATCTCAGAGCATAACAAAAGGTCATTTATAGCATTATAATTTGCACGGCCGTGTTCGTTTCTTAACATCGTATTGATGTCGTGAAACTTTACGCCCTCCTCGATAGACTCAAGTGTGATAGCAGGAAGATCTGTGTGATCCTGCTGCTGTTCGCGTATCCATTCTTCTCCGGATAACCTGTTCATATAATAGATAAATGAACGCGCTGTTGAAAATTGATGTTCAACATCCTGAACATCAATTACAGCTTCTGGTAGTATCATTCCTTCTTCGTTCATCTGATAGCTTTCCGGTAATATGCTTCTTGATGGAATATACCTATATGCAGATTGCCTGGGTAGTATGCTCTCAGGTGTCTGCCATCCGAACTCCTTCTTGAATATACCTCTGATTGAAGAAAATTCATACCCGAAAGGTGTCGCGCATATCCCGTGATGGACAGGATTCCTTAGTACATATGCGATTGCTGTAAGCAGATGGTAAAGTCCTTGCAATTCTATTTTAAAGAATCGGTCTTCTCCCAATTTCCCTTTTCTCTTGTATTTTGCATTGAAATATTTGTTGTACGCATACCTGAATCTAATCATAAGCTTTTCCGGATCATCAGTGCGCGCGATCAGATGGATGTGATTGCTCATAAATACATAAGCAAGTAAAATCGATCCCGTGTTGTGCGCACCAAGACAGAGACAGTTTATCCCTCGGATAAAATCCTCCCTTGATCTGAACATTACCTCCCCTCCTGATGATAAGCATAAGTGATAAGTCTTTTTCATCTTTTTTAATTTCAAAAGTAGAGGTCTTTGAGTTAACAGTCTTTAAAAAAGAGAAAAACTTTGTTATAAAAAAAGAAATTTTTTAAAGAAAAAGAAAAATATGCGTCTGCAGATAATCCTCGCAGAAGAAATAGCACTTTTTTGTGCGAGGATTTCTAAATATACCCATAAAACGATGTTTTTGCTCGCAAATAGCAATCCTCGCAGAAAAATCGGCAGATTCTTTTGCGAGGATTACTGTTTGTCGACGGGAAAGTCTCTAGCTGCGCCAGAAGAGTTTCTTTTTGGTGAAGAAGCAGGTGATGGCTACCATCAGGAGGGTGTAGACGAGGCCGCGGATGACGCCCCAGAAAGGTGAGCCGAGGCTTATTGTGTCAAGCCAGGCGCCGATGCCGAGCATAGCCAGGAGCGGGCCGGTGAAGAAGCTGGTGACGCCGTAGGCGAGCATCGGGTTCTGGCCGCAGCCGCTGAGTCCACGGCCTTTGATCTGCCACTTGAGCTCAAGAGCCAGCACGAATGCACCGGTGAGGGCAGTCATTCCTGTAGTGGTGAGAAGGTAGGCCAGGTTGCAGTGGTCCTTGGTGATACCTCCGTCAATAGGGTCGAAGATGATTCCAACCAGCATAAATGCAAATCCGAAGTAACCCATCCAGGTTACGATGTTGCGTCTCTTGTAAGTCAGGACAACAAACGCAATTCCGAGCACGGCAGAGATGATGAAGTCTGCAAGGACGTGTCTTGTGAACAGACCCCAGAGCTGGACCAGCATTGCTGTCAGAGCGATGCCTGCGGCCACAAGATGCCACGAGTCTATTTCAGTCTTTTCTCCAGACCTTGAATGATCCAGCAGCTTGTCGCCTACGATGGAGCCTGCCACTGCGATGATCAGGTACTGAAGGAAGCCCCAGCTGAAGAACCAGCCTATGCAGCCCAACGAAGGTACCCAGGCCAAGGCCTCAGGTGTGTATGAGCTCAGAGCCTTGATTGCGATGAGGAACAGCAGTACGAGCCAGCGGAGCCTGAGGCTGTTTCTTGTAAACATCCAGATGAGACCGCCGAAGATAGCTACATTGGCAAGAATCATAATGATGATGTCGCTGCTCCACCTGCTGAGGGTAAGTCCCATATAGTCTACAGCCAGCACAGCCATAACAATCATAAGGAACATACCTGCGTTGTTCACCAGTTTGCATTTCTTCTCATCCTTCAGCCTTACCAGAGACATAAACATCACTCCCCAGAGGATGATCTGGAACAGTCCCTTGACAAATGCCGGACGAGGACTTGCACCGATAGTGTAGGCGTTGCCCAGTACAAGGGCAAAGATTGTGAGTGTGAGCCACCTCCTGAAAAGGCTGCCTGTCACTGACCATCTGCTTGCTCCGTTCTCAAGCCTCTTTCTCATAGCAAGAGGGAAGGCCGCTCCCATAGTGAAGAGGAAGAACGGGAATACAAGGTCTACCCACGTGATGCCTGCCACATCGGGATTGAAGGCATAGGTAGGAGGAGGGGTCTGGCCGTGGAACATCCACGCAGGAAGGTCAGAGTAATAACCGATGTTCGCGCACAGGATCATAGCGAATATGGTGATTCCTCTGAGTATGTCGATGGTAATGATACGTTTGCTTGCTGTTGCCATATGCTTGTTGCTATATACCTTTATTTTTCGATGATCTTCTTATATTCTCTTCCGAATCTGTCGGTCACGCGTACTTCAAGGGTCTTGGCGCCTTCTGAGATGGCTGCTCTGAACATATTTTCGGTAGGTGCCGCATATACCCAGGTCCTTTTCAGGCTTGACGGGTCTTTATATAACTCCTTCGCGAGCGGGTCCTGTGCCTTGAAGCGGGCCATATCACAGACTTTGACGCCGTCCTCGAAGTACTCGACTTTCCAGGCAGGGTCATAATCCCATACGTTTGCGACAACTTCGCCGGGGTAGTCCTCGGTGTCCGCATATACCTTCATCTGGTAGTCGAGCGGGTGGCCGCAGCCCTTGTATATCCATTCCATCTGATCGCCGTCAAAGTCGAAGACCTTGTAGCCGGCAGGCGCTCCGTCTATGCAGACCTCCCCGCACCACCACGCTCCGCAGAAGCCTGCGACGTTGATTTCGAAGATGTTGTCACTGATCTGCTCGAAGTCGGCAGTGTGACTGTGGCCTGAGAGGATAGTCGCTCTGTAAGGCTCAAGCATAGAGTAGAATGAAGGCTTGTTGCAGAGGTTGTCACCTATGATTCCGTACTGGAATGCATCTCTGTCAGACTTGTCGTTGGTTGTCTGGATGTGGAGCGAAACGATTACTCTTGCGCCTGGTTCCACATATGAGAGATCTTTTTCGAGCCACTTGAGCTGTCTTTCATCGAGATAGCCGATGTAGAAGTAGTCGCGGCCCACATAGAAGTTGTCGTTGAGCACGATGTAGTGGACTTTACCTACGTTGAACGAGTACCAGGCAGGACCGTACATATCCTCGTAGTTCCTCATAGAGGTCTCGAATGAGCGGCCGTAGTTGGTCATATCGTGGTTGCCGATGACATATCTGTAATCTATGCCTGTCTTTGCCATAATCTCGTTGTACTCAGGGTAGATGCTGTGATCCCATCCCACGATGTCACCCAGGCATATTCCGAAGGTGTAGTCTCCGTCCATTTCCTTCACGAAATCTGCCATATCATCGGCCTGTGCCGAAAGGTCGGCCAGCTCGCTCCTTTCGCTGATCTGAGGGTCGGCGATGACGATGAGGTTGTGGTCGGTGTCGTCCTTGGAGTTCTTTGCGACGATGAAGTCATATTTCTTTACATCATCCTTGATCTCCTTGTAGAAGAGTGTTTCGCCGCTCAATGTTGATGACACATAGCCGGATGGTGTGCTGATGAATACGAATCGGCTGTCGATGTCGGTGTCCATCTTGAAACGGCCCTTGGCGTCAGTCACTGTGGTGTTCAGACCGTCAGATACTACAACTCCTGCGATAGCCTTTCCGTCGGTGTCCTTGACTGTTCCCTTGATGTCTTTTGCTTCAGCTGCAGAAACCGCAGCCGCCATAATCATAATGCTGGTCAGTAATCTTTTCATATTCAGAATCTTATCTGTAAGGTTTCTCCTCCATTTCCCATCCTGTGAGTGTCGAGATGTACGGGATCATACAGCTTGCGACCTTCTTGTGGCCCTTGTAGTTAGGGTGCCAGCTTGCTCCGAGCTCATCTTCCGAGTTGTGTGCGTTCTTGGTAAGACACATATACGAAACATTCTTCAGTCCGCTCAGCATACACGCGTAACGGATGTGGTCGTAGCTGAATGGAGTCACATTTGAAGCCATACACAGGATAGGAATGTCCTCTCCGTAGTTAGCCTTCACCTTCTTGAGGAGTTCGATGTAACGTGCTGCGAAAACATCTTCGTGAGGCTGTCTTGCAGTTGAGAAGTCATTGGTACAGAGATATATGACCACGACGTCAGGACGGTAAGGGGCCATCTCAGGAGTCCAGGCGATGTCACGTGACTCGTCAAAGGCCTGGCTGTAGCGGTCTGGCATATTGTAACCCGGACGGAAGTCGTCATAGTTTCTGGCGATTCCCTGTCCCGAGTGGCTTACGAGGTTGTAGTCAGCTCCGAAGTAGCGCGCTGTGATGGCAGCATAGGTAAGGTTGCAGTTCTCGGTCTCTGCAAGGAATGGGTCGTTCTTGTCAGGACTCTCTGTGCCGTATCCGCAGGTGTACGAGTCACCGATGAACTCGATGTGTCTTGTCTTGCGTCCGGCAGCCTGAAGAATCTCGCCTTCGCTGACAAATGAGTGCACTGTGAATCTGCCTTGTTCTCCCTCGGTCCTCTTCTGGAGTATAACTTCGTGCTCTCCTTTGCCAAGGCCTTCTGCAAGGACGATAAGGGTGTCTTTTGCGCCGACGAGGAACTTCCTGTCAGCTTCCGGTCCCATCTCCTTGTCAGTCCAGAGATTGAACCAGCAGTTCTTTGTGTCTGAACACTTCATAGCAAGGTAAGGACCGTTGAATTTCACGCGGAAGTACACTCCGCTCCAGTCATATGAGACGTCAGTACCTTCGACTACAGTTCGTCCGGTGTACTCGATGCGGCTGTCTGAAGCCGGTGTCTCGATCAATGTCTTAGCTTTCTTTGCAGAAAGATCTGTTGAAACTGCAAGTCCGAGGACTGCCATAAGTAAGCATAATGTTCTGCGCATATTATTGGATTTTTATTCAATTGTCAATAAACCTCAAATATAACCATAATTAATAAAATATTTTAATTTTTGGCCCTTAAATATTGAAAATTATACATATCTTTGAAAATAGAGTTTTTAAATATAACGAAATGAACCATATTAAGTTATCATTCTGCTTTATTGCAATGCTTGTGACACTCGCCGGCAGTGTCTGTGCGCAGGAGGTCAGGTATACAGATGCGTCAGCGTTTCCTATATATGGAAAGGTCAGTGATAATACAGATGGACTATATGAACGTCTTCCTTCGTATCTTCAGGGAATCAGCCGCGATCCGGTCTGGTATTTAGGACGTCAGTCCGCAGGACTTTTCGTGCGTTTCAGATCTAATTCCACAACCATCTCTGCAAGGTGGGAGTCGACATTTGACAACACAATGCCTCATATGACTGACACAGGAACCAAAGGCCTTGATTTGTATGCCCTGGTCGACGGTCAGTGGAGACACGTGTGCAGTGCCCAGCCTCAAGGTAAGCGCTCAGAAAGAACTATCATCTCCTATATGGATCCCATAGAAAGAGAATATATGCTTTATCTGTCATTGTACGATGGCGTCACATCTCTCGAAATCGGAGTCGATGAAAATGCCTTCATAGACCAGCCGGCTATAGACAGCCCGTCAAGGGAAAAGCCCATAGTGATGTATGGAACAAGCATTCTTCAGGGAGGCTGTGCGAATCGACCTGGAATGGCGCATACAAACATCCTGTCAAGACGTCTCGACAGGGAGGTCATAAACCTCGGCTTCAGCGGGAACGCCCTTCTGGATATGGAGATTGCAGAACTGATGGCTTCAGTTGAGGATCCGGGAGTCTTTGTGCTCGATTATGTTCCGAATGCTTCGGCTGAATCCATAAAGGAAGTCGGCGAGGAATTCTTCAGAATCATACGCAATGCACATCCTGAAGTGCCAGTCGTGTTCATAGAAGATGTCATCTTCCCGCATTCATTGTTTGACAACAAGATCTTGAAGGAAGTGACTGACAAGAACCTGGCTCAGAAAGAGCTCTTCCGACGTCTGAAGAAGTCAGGCGAGAAGAAAATATACTACATAAGTGCGGAAGGTATGATAGGGGATGATGGGGAAGCTACCGTTGATGGCATCCATTTCACTGATCTTGGAGCTATGAGGTACGTGGACTTTATCCTGCCTACAATCAAGAAAGCAATGAGAAAGAACTAAATTATATATACTTATGAAAATGAATTACTTGAAGATGACCTTAGGCGTTCTTGCCGCTGCGTTGGCTGTGTCAGGATGTGCTTCTGTAGAGTATACTGATGTCCTTGTAGTAGGCGGAGGCGCCAGCGGAATATCTGCTGCTGTGCAGACTGCCAGGATGGGCGTACCTGTGATGGTCGTGGAGGAGACTCCGTGGGTGGGCGGAATGCTCACCAGCGCCGGCGTGAGCTGCATCGACGGCAACTACAGGCTTCAGGGAGGAATATTCGGTGAGTTCGCCGACTCTCTCGCTCAGCGATATGGCGGATGGGACGCCCTCAAGACCGGCTGGGTCAGCAACATAAACTTCGAGCCAAGCGTCGGTCAGGAAGTACTTACGAATATAGCCGCATCCTGCGGCAACTTGCTCTCGCTCAGGCGCGAGACCGCAATGCTCGACGTCACCCGCGAGGAAGACCTCTGGAAAGTCAAACTCAGGGATAAGGAAGGTAAAAAATATATAGTGACAGCCGACGTGCTTATCGACGCCACCGAACTCGGTGACGTCGCTAAAGCCTGCGGAGTGGAGTACAGCATCGGTATGGAGGCAGCATCACAGACAGGGGAGTCCATAGCTCTTGAGGCGGCAAACGACATCATCCAGGACCTGACCTATGTCGCTGTCCTGAAAGATTACGGTCCAGACGCCGATATGACTATAGAGAAACCGGAAGGCTATGACCCTCAGATGTTTGCAAACTCCTGCGCTAACCCTCTGGCAGTCCAGCCTCTTGAGACAGGCCAGACTCTCTGGCCGGCTGAGATGATGATCTCCTACGGCAGGCTTCCGGGAGGAAAGTATATGATCAACTGGCCTATATACGGAAATGATTACTATGTCAACAGCATAGATATGACCCCTCGCGAAAGGAAGGAGGCATATGCACAGGCGAAGAACTTCACCCTTTGCTTCCTTTACTTCATCCAGACCGAGCTCGGTATGAAGAACCTCGGCATTGCCGATGACGAGTTCCCTACAGAAGACGGACTCCCGTTCTTCCCTTATCACAGAGAGTCAAGAAGAATCAAGGGCAAGGCATTCTTTACTCTTGATGCGGCAGCTGCCCCTTATGATTATAAGTCCCCATATTACAGGACTTCCATTGCTGTGGGCGACTATCCTGTGGACCATCATCACTATCGTCATCCTTCCTGGAAGACTCTGCCTGACCTGAAGTTCTATCCTGTTCCGTCATTCAGTGTTCCTATGGGAGTTATGCTGCCGGAAAATGTTGAGAATCTGATAGTTGCAGAGAAATCTGTTTCAGTGTCAAACCTCATCAACGGTGCCACACGCCTTCAGCCTGTGGTTATGCAGCTGGGACAGGCGGCAGGAGCCTTGGCTGCGACTGCCTGCAATGAAGGCAAGCCTGTCTCGTCAGTAAAGATCCGTAAAGTGCAGCAGGCGCTTCTCAAGTCTGGAGCTTACCTTATGCCTTTCCTGGATCTACCTAAGGATCACAGGCATTTCAAGGTGCTTCAGCGCATAGGTGTGACAGGAATCCTCAGGGGAGAGGGAAGACAGGAAGGCTGGGCAAACCAGACCTGGTTCCGTGCGGATGATCCTCTCAGGGCAGAGGATATATATGTCTCAGATTATAGCCCTATACCATTGGATTTTGGTCACGGCGAACTGAAAATAGGAGATATGCTGGGATTGCTCAAGCAGTTGAGGGGCTACCTCCACGTGGCGGGAATAACGGACGCACAATGGTGGGAGTCACTCGGACTGGAGGACTATGACCCTTCAAGAGTGATGACAAGGCTCGAGGCTGCAGTGGTGATTGACGCAACCTTCGATCCGTTCTGGATGTTTGATGTGAATTATTCCGGAAAACTGAGATAGTTATTCTGCAATGCCCGCATCGATCCAGGCCTGTGCCAGTCTTGCGGAATCCTTTGATGCGACCTCCTTGCTGATCTCATAGCGGTTCACAAGGAGGTCCGCCATATCCTCTATGGTGAATTCCTTGCCTGCGAGTTCGTTCCAGAGATAGGCTGCAGTTGCATTGAGCGAAATGAGCTTGTCAAACCTGACATTCTCGATTCCTTCTGCTGTAATTATGTTCTCACCGCACATTTCGCGCAGGACAAATCCATTCTTTATCCTCATTTTGCTTGATTTTTGTGCAAATGTATCAAAAATGTCCGTTCACTCAAAACTGTTTATTATATTTGTAAGATTAGGAAGTTGATTGACGATATATTAAATGATAATGTCAGAAAATATGAAGATCGCAGTTGCAGGAACCGGTTACGTGGGCTTGTCAATGGCCACCCTCCTTTCCCAACATAATAAAGTCGTCGCAGTGGACATCGTCCCTGAAAAGGTGGAGATGATAAACAATCGTCTTTCACCGGTGCAGGATGAATATATAGAGAAATATTTTGCCCAGAAGGATCTCGATCTCACAGCGACCCTCGACGCCTCGGCGGCCTATGCCGAGGCTGACTTCGTTGTCATCGCCGCTCCGACCAACTACGACTCCCGTCTGAACTTCTTCGACACCTCAGCGGTTGAATCGGTCATAGAAAAGGTCATTGAGGTGAATCCTTCAGCCATAATGGTAATCAAATCTACTGTCCCTGTTGGATTTACAGAGTCTATACGTCGCAAGACAGGCAGCGGCAACATTCTCTTCAGCCCCGAGTTCCTCCGCGAATCCAAGGCCCTTTACGACAACCTCTATCCAAGCAGAATCATCGTAGGAACAGACCTTTCAGATGAAAGGATAGTGAAGGCGGCAGAGACTTTTGCCGGGCTTCTGCAGCAGGGCGCTCTAAAGCCTGATGTTGATGTCCTGTATATGGGATTCACTGAGGCTGAGGCCGTGAAACTCTTTGCCAACACTTATCTCGCCCTCAGGGTCTCATATTTCAATGAACTTGACACCTATGCTGAGCTTAAAGGCCTGGACACCGGCAAGATCATCGAGGGAGTTTGCCTGGATCCGAGAATCGGAGCCTACTACAACAACCCTTCCTTCGGTTACGGCGGCTACTGCCTTCCAAAGGACACAAAGCAGCTCCTTGCCAACTATGATGATGTGCCTCAGAACCTTGTCAGGGCAATCGTGGAAAGCAATCGCACAAGAAAGGATTACATCGCCGACAGAGTACTCCAGCTTGCAGGCTACTATTCTTACAGCGGCACCGGGGAGTATGATGCGGCACACGAAAAGCATTGTGTTGTAGGTGTTTACAGACTTACAATGAAAAGCAATTCAGACAACTTCAGACATAGCTCCATCCAGGGAGTGATGAAGAGGGTGAAGGCCAAAGGCGCGACTGTTGTAGTGTACGAGCCTGCACTTGAAGACGGAACTACATTCTTCGGAAGCCTGGTGGTGAATGACCTTCAGCGTTTCAAGGAGATGAGTGACGCGATCATTGCCAACAGATACGACCAGACCCTGGATGACGTAAAGGACAAGGTCTACACAAGAGATATATTCAAGAGAGACTGATGATGGAGACACACGTAGTGATAATGGCCGGCGGCATAGGAAGCCGCTTCTGGCCGATGAGCACACCTCAGCTGCCCAAGCAGTTCGTGGACATACTTGGAGTGGGAAAAACGCTTATCCAGCTTACTGTAGAGCGTTTTGCTCCCCTTTGCCCTCAGGAGAACTTCTGGGTGGTTACTGGAGAACGCTATGTCGACCTTGTAAAGCAGCAGGTCCCTCAGCTCCTTGATGACCACATCATTGCAGAGCCTCAAGGCCGTGGAACAGCACCTTGCATCGCCTATGCCTGCTGGAAGATTGCACAGAAACACCCCGATGCAAACATAGTCTTCACTCCGTCAGATGCACTCGTCATCGACGTGACTGAGTTCCGCAGAGTAATCCGTGCGGCTTTGGAATTTACTGAGTCTCAGCATAGTATCGTTACAATAGGTATAAAGCCGGACCGTCCGGAGACAGGTTATGGCTACATCGCCGAAGGCGAAAAGGTAGAAGGAACAGAGATCTGTAAGGTCGACTCGTTCCGCGAGAAGCCGTCTCTTGAAGTGGCAAAGGACTACCTCCGTCAGGGCATATATCTTTGGAATGCAGGAATATTCGTATGGAATGTAAGTACAATCACGTCTGCTCTGCGTACCTACACTCCGACTCTTGCAGCAACAATGGATGAAATGTCAGCTGCCTTCTATACTGATTCAGAGAAAGAAGTGGTTGCACGCCTCTTCCCGACCTGCGAGAAGATATCAATCGACTATGCAGTTATGGAGAAGGCCGACTGCATATATACACTCCCTGCCTCTTTCGGCTGGAGTGACCTCGGCACCTGGGGCTCATTGAGGAACCTTATGCCTCAGGATCAGGACGGCAATGCCGTTGTCGGAGAAAGTGTCCGTCTGGAAGGGACAAAAGGCTGTGTCGTGCACACTCCTGGTCTTTCTAAGGTTGTAGTGCAGGGACTCGAAGGATATATAGTTGCACAGCACGGTGACCGTCTGCTGGTCTGCCGTCTTGACGATGAACAGAACATTACACGATACGTTGCGCAATAGCACTGTTATGGCAGATAATTACCTTGAAAAGAAATACGAAGCTCTTCAGGAGCGTAAAGCCAAGGAGCAGAGAGCCAAGCAGATAGCCTGGAAGAAAAGGATGGATGCCTACAGGAAGAAGCTGGAACTGGAGAAGCAGGCTGCTTTAGAGAAAGATGCGGCGCCACAGGCCCAGGAGAATCCTGCGGACAGGGGAGAGTAGCATCCATATATATGAATATACACGCCAAGTGCGTGATTCAGGGGTGTATATGCACCCCTTTCTTTCTATATTGTGCATAACTGCTATCACGTCCTGGACTCGTGCCTTTTCGACCTTTTTAGAGTTTCCGTCACCTTTGATTGTAAGATCGTCACCCTCTCTGCGCACGACGCGGTGAATGATGTAGTCGCCCGTGCTGTCCTTGAACAGAACCACGGCACCCCTTCTGATGTCGTTGTCCACAAATCCTCCCAAAGTCATCTTGTCCCGCCTGTCCACAAGGAAAGGATTCATACTGTTTCCCCTCACAGTGATGGTTGCAGTATGTCCCTCGGAGACAAGACGCCTTATCTCCTCCATCATCAAAGCCTTATCTGCCAAAACTTGTGTCTTCATACTGCAAAATTAAGGATTATTTTCACTACCTTTGGAAGTTATGGAGAATATTTTTACATACACTGTCGCCGGACATTCGTTTTCCTTCATAGTGCCGGACTCGCTTCCTTCAGGCCAGTGGCTCAAACCTTATGAACCGTTCAGGTGTGATGATGCCGAGCCTGTGTTTACTTTGAAGCTGGAGCAGGTACCTACGCTGGCTGAAGTTGTTATGGGAGAGTTGGTAGAGTGTTTCAACGACGAAGCGCCCTATCTTTGGGTGTTCAGGAATCAAGGTGTGTATGCCTTTGCTTTTTCATATACAAAGGAACACGTCGATTGTATTCTGATTCCGTCTGAGGACTACAGTGAGAGTGTTGTGTATGTTGAGGATGTGAGGTTCGCAGAATTTGCTCTGAGCAATGCTGCGATGTTGCTTTATGCCTTCCGTACTATGCCCTATGAAACCCTTCTGGCGCACGCGTCTGTTGTGAAATTTCAGGGCAGAGGATATATGTTCCTTGGCAGAAGCGGAACGGGAAAGAGCACGCACAGCCGTCTCTGGCTTGAGAATGTCGAAGGTGCTGAACTTCTGAATGATGACAATCCCGTCATCCGTATTGTTGACGGCCAGGTGCGGGTGTTCGGCTCACCTTGGAGCGGAAAGACGCATTGTTACGTAAATGAAGACATCCCCTTGCAGGCTGTTGTACGCTTGTCACAGGCCCCTTATAATAAGATAGCAAGGTCAGGTATGCTGCAGGCCTATGCATCGCTGATGCCAGCCTGTTCGTGTATGAGGTGGGACCGGAAGAGCGTGGATTACTTGCATAAGACAGTTGAGAAGGTGATCGGCAGGGTAGGGTCGTGGCATTTGGAGTGCCTTCCCGACAAGGAGGCTGCGAAGTTATGCTGTGATTCAGTGAAAATGTAATATTGGGTATATGCGATATATTAAATGGTATATACAGGCTGCGCGTCGCTATTGGAAGCAGATGACAGTGATGATGCTGTGCAATCTTCTGATTGCAGGCTGTGCTGTCGGATATGTCTTTGTCAGCAAGAAACTTGTGGATGTGGCAGTGGAACTTTTCAGAGGCGGACCTTCGGATCAAGGTCTGCTTGTCTGGGCAGTAGCAATGGTTGCAGTTGTCCTGCTGCGTATTTCGCTGAATGCCTTAAGGAGTTACGTCCAGACAACCACTGAGGTCAGATTCAAGAATGATCTTCGCAGAAGGCTGTTTGATTCTCTGATGCACATCAGAAATGAAAGTGTCGCGCGCCTTCATTCAGGAGACCTATTGAACAGGCTGCTGGAGGATGTGAGGGTGGTCTCGTCTGCCTTTGCAGTCTCCGTACCGAGTCTTGTCGGAACAGCATTTCAGCTCATAGCTGCACTTGCATATTTCGTGATTCTGGACTGGCGTCTGGCTGCGCTGATCGTGATAATTGTGCCGGGAGGTATATTCATAGGTAAATATATCACCCGTAGAATAAGAAATCTCACATCTGACATCAGGAAGAGCGACGCTTCTGTGCAGGCACATCTTCAGGAAAGCGTACAGCATCTTTCTCTCCTTCAGTCGCTTGAATATACGGACGTAAGTACGTCCGAACTGGAGGGCCTGCAGAGCAGCCTTTACGGCAATGAGCTCAAGAGGGTGAAGTTCAGTGTGACTTCCCGGCTTTTCATCGGCCTGGCTATGCAGGCAGGTCAGGTAGTAACCTTCCTCTGGGGAGCGTTCGGCATCAGTACAGGAGCTATAACCTATGGTATGATGACAGCCTTCCTTCAGTTGGTCGGTCAGGTGCAGCGCCCTGTCGTCGAACTCAGCAGCAAACTGCCTTCTCTCATTCATTCTTCTGCATCGATTGACAGACTTTTGGAGATAGAAAATCTTCCACACGAGGATGTTCAGGATCCTCTTCTGCTTGAGGGGGTAGTGGGTGTCAGGCTGACAGAAGTGTCCTTCGCTTATCCTGACTCTGAAAAGGAGGTTTTGGATCAGTTCTCATTTGACTTTACACCGGGAAGCCGCACCGCCATAGTCGGCCCGACAGGCGCTGGTAAGAGTACCCTCATACGCATCCTGCTTTCATTCCTGACTCCTCAAAAGGGAGAGGTAGAGCTTTATGCGGCTGGTGGGAACTCTGTGGCAGCTGGTCCATCTACACGCTGCAATCTGGTCTATGTCCCTCAGGGCAATAGCCTCCTCAGCGGAACTATCAGAGAGAATCTCCTGATGGGCAATCCGGGGGCAAGTGATGCACAGCTGGAATCAGCTCTGCGCACAGCGGCTGCAGACTTCGTCTTCAGCCTCCCCGCCGGCCTCGAAACACAATGTTTCGAATCCGGCGGCGGCCTGTCCGAAGGCCAGGCCCAGCGCATCGCCATAGCCCGCGCACTTCTCAGACCGGGAACTGTCCTCTTGCTGGACGAATTCAGCTCCGCCCTTGACGCCGAGACAGAAACCCTCCTCCTGGAACGTCTCACTTCCTCCCTCCCGGACCACACAATGATCTTCATAACCCACCGCGAGAAGATCATAGACTACTGCACCTCAGTTCTCCGACTTTAGAACTGTGATGTGTAAGCCCTTGATAATCAATAATATGCTTGAGATGCCTGCTGTCGCGATACAGCAGGCATCTTGGTTAAAGCGTTCAGCCTCAGGGTGTTGCGCGATTTCTTCACGTCTGTGCTAATATAAAAAAGGCAGCCACTTTCAGTGACTGCCTCATATTTATCGATATAGAGTCTCGATTAGAGCTTTGGACCAGCTGCTACGAGAGACTTACCGAGGTCGTTACCAGTGAACTTAGCGAAGTTCTTGATGAAACGGCCTGCGAGATCCTTAGCCTTCTCCTCCCACTGGCAAGCGCACTCGTAAGTGTCGCGTGGGTCGAGGATAGCTGGGTCAACGCCTGGGAGCTCAGTAGGAACTACGAAATCGAAGTAAGGGATAGTCTTAGTAGGAGCCTTGTCGATAGAACCGTCGAGGATAGCGTCGATGATTCCGCGAGTGTCCTTGATAGAGATACGCTTACCTGTTCCGTTCCATCCTGTGTTCACGAGGTATGCCTTAGCACCAACCTTCTCCATTCTCTTAACGAGCTCCTCACCGTACTTGGTTGGGTGGAGTGAAAGGAATGC
>JAFZED010000077.1 GCA_017560825.1 Bacteroidales bacterium
ACCTTCCGGTAATGACCGACCGAAGAACGAAGTCCAACGCAGCAATCGGACAAAAGAAACGAAACGGGAGCATAGCTCAGTTGGTTTAGAGCATCTGCCTTACAAGCAGAGGGTCGGGGGTTCGACTCCCTCTGCTCCCACTAAAAAAGAGATTCTGAAATTCAGAATCTCTTTTGCGTTATACCCATTACCATAGCAAAACGCTTTTCGGGTAATGAGGTAATGAAGTGCTAGCGCACTTTCATAGGTTTTTTGTACTCGGTCCCTCCCTAAAAGTGGGGACCGAGTACGCTTACCTTTTGTAAGTTATTAAGTATTAGCAAATTACAGAAACTATGCGTACGCGGTCCCGTCTGATTTACGAGGCAAGCATAGAGTCAAACTTTAAGCCCGCCTGTAATGCGCCATCAGGCCGCGTCAGCAAATCCCTACAGGACTTCTACTGCTTCCGAGACGACATAAGTACTGCCACCCACATAAATCAGAGGCTTGGCAGAAGGATCAGACTCCCTGAAGGCAGCCGCAATTGCAAAAGCTTCGCGCACTGCCTCCGGCACGGTACCGCAGCAGCGCACATCCCCGGGCTCGCGACCTGCAGATGCGCAGAAAGAGAGGTACTTGTCACGTGCAATTTCTGCAGGAAGGGCTCTCTTTCCGGTCGCGCACGTAAATATGTAATGTGCATTTTCAGGCATAAGATGTATTGATGCATCGACATCCTTGTCAGCAACTGAACCATAGACGATTATCAGATGTGAACACTTACCTGACTTGAGCATAGCGTCCAGCTGGGCAAAGTTGTAGCGCAGTCCGTGCTCGTTGTGTCCTATGTCACAGATCACCCACGGGTCATCCGAGACCTTCTCCCAACGGCCGCGGAATCCGGTTCTGGAAGCAGTGTGCACTATCGCATCCTCATATATTTCTTCATCCACACTGATCAACCCGAGCGACGAAAGAACCTCCAGCGCAGCCAGCACAGTCCTGAGGTTCTTCTTCTGATATTCACCCTGAAGGTCCATCTTGGTAAGCAGCTCTGAGCTTCTGTTCCACATAGAAGGTTCGAGCCTGTCCGCGACAGTAAGAAGCGACATAATCCTCTTGCGGTCGCCCATATATTCAGGCTCCGATATATTGGTATACAACACCTTACGCTCAAAGACAGGAATGGTTTCCGGATGGCTCTCCCCCACCACCACAGGGACGCACGGCTTTATGATGCCGGCCTTTTCGAAGGCGATTTCAGGGAGGGTATTTCCCAGCATATCACAGTGATCCAGACCTATATTTGTAATCACACTCAGCACAGGAGTGACAATGTTGGTACTGTCCAGACGACCGCCCAGACCGGTCTCCAGAACCACCACATCCACGCCCATATCCGCAAACCAGTTAAGCGCCATAAGAGTTGTAATCTCGAAGAAGGACATATCCAGATGATCGAAGGTCTCCTGCCACTTATGCACGAAATCCCACACGTACTCCTTACTTACCAACTCCAGCTGCGATGAGGTCACCACCCTCATCCTCTCGCGGAAGTCAGTGATATGAGGTGAGGTGTACAGACCGACCTTCTTTCCGGAGGCTGCCAGCACTGAGGTCAGCATATTTGAAACCGAGCCCTTTCCATTGGTTCCGGCTACGTGGATTATGTCATATTTCTTATGCGGATGACCCATAAGCTGGTCCGCAAACTCCATTGTCGCTATTCCGGGCTTGTACGCACCTGCGCCCACTTTCTGGAAGGACGGGAATCTCACGAAAAGCTTCGCGAGCATATCCTCATACCCTTCAGGTGAAAAAATCTCATTCATACGATAAAAAACGCTTGTTCTAAAGACAAAAATAAGTATTTTTACAGACTTTATCCTCATAAAATCAGGATTATGACCGAAAAAGAATCAGCATTACATTCACAGTACATCATCGACGGTATAAAATGCGACACAACCCCTGCCGAACTGCTCGCGGAATGCTCCGAAGAAGCGATGGAGCCCGCAGACGAGGGCAGAGCGTACGGGGACATCATCGACGAATCGACCGACCCGCCAGTGACATCCTTCATATATGATGAAGCGAAGATTGAGGAATATATCGACGCGTGCTCAGAAGCCGGCACGGGCGAGCGCCCGTTCCGTATGCTGTACCCGGATGCATTCACCAGACAGCGCATAGCCAGGACCTTGACGGACAGGCTCTGGAACAAGGGACATTACCGCCTGTGTGACTTGAGGATATGGGGAAAATGGTCGTGGAACACACGTCCCCTGGGAAATATGGCGGCCTTCTACCTGAGTGTGGAATCAGCCAGCTCCTACCTGTTCGACCTTGGAGTGAAGCTCAGCGGCTACGTCTTTGAAGAGGCGGACGGAGACAGTCACGCACAGTTCTACTCGTGGCTGCCTGACAGAAACGAGACAGAGGAAGAAGGAGGAGACGAGTTCATCTTCAAGGAGTCGCCCTTCGAAAGCCAGAATCCCTGGATAGGCGAAGAAAGGAAATGCAGCGCCACACTCGTGCAGGAAGAGGCAAGCACGATCATATATATCCCATTCGACACCTGCTCTTACAGGATCGGAGGATCCCTTCTCGCTCAGCTTCAAGGACATAACGGAGGAATCGGCCCACACATAAAGGACCCTGACTATTTCATCGACTGCTTTGAAGTTGTGAGGGAATTGGTCGAGGACGGCATTGTGATTGCAGGTGCGACCGTTGCCGACGGAGGTCTTGCGACAGCTGCAGCATCTATGTGCGGAGACTGCGGAATGGCCCTGGACATCCACGGTCTGATGGCTTCCCACCAGGAAAGCGACCAGGTGAAGATACTGTTCGGAGAGACGCCGGGAGTCCTGTTGCAGATAAGGGACAACGATATGGATTACCTCGACTCCCAGCTCCTGCTGCAGGATGTCGCGTATTATCCTGTCGGCCAGCCTTGTAGAGAAAAAGGCCTGCATTTCTCCCCTACAGACAGAAGCGGAGTCGCAGGCATTCTTGCCTCTCTGATGGGACAAGCAAGCGAAGGCGAAGATTAATGCTGCGAACTATGCTATTAAATTTCATTATTTCGCAGAAAATCGTTAACTTCGCGACGCGAAAATTTGTTTTTTAAAGATAAGTAATTATTAACTAATATATTAGACACAGAAAGAGTTATGGAATCAAACAAGAAGAGAGTCTATTGCTTCGGTGGTAAAACCGCTGAGGGCAATGGTACTATGCGTGAGCTTCTCGGCGGCAAGGGTGCGAACCTCGCTGAGATGTGTACTTTGAACATTCCTGTACCAGCAGGTTTCACTATCACAACAGAGTGCTGTACAGAATATTACGAACTCGGTGGCGGCTACAACGATGCTCTTAAGGCAGAGGTTGCAGAGGCTCTTAAGAAGACCGAGGAGATAATGGGTATGAAGTTCGGTGACAAGGAGAATCCACTCCTGGTTTCTTGCCGTTCAGGTGCCCGCAGCTCAATGCCAGGTATGATGGACACTATCCTCAACATCGGTCTCTGCTCTGAGACTATCCCTGGTATGATCGAGAAGACACAGAATCCACGTTTCGTATATGACGCATACCGTCGTCTCATTATGATGTATTCTGACGTTGTAATGGAGAAGGCAGAGGGTATCGAGCCGGCAGACGGACAGGGTATCCGCCAGCAGCTTGACAGAATGATGGAAGAGGTTAAGCACGCTAAGGGCTACGCTTCTGACACTGACATCACTGCAGAGGAGCTCAAGGAGCTTTGCGACAGATTCAAAGTTCGCGTAAAGGAGGTTCTCGGAACAGAGTTCCCAGATTCAGCTGAGGCTCAGCTTTGGGGTTCAATTGGTGGTGTGTTCAAGTCTTGGAACGGAAAGCGCGCTATCGCATACCGTCGTATCGAGGGTATTCCAGATGAGTGGGGTACAGCTGTAAACGTACAGTCAATGGTATTCGGTAACATGGGTGACAA